>CAINDV010001288.1 GCA_903847485.1 uncultured Verrucomicrobiota bacterium | reverse complement strand
GTGTTCCTGTGCGGGGCGATGTTGGGGGTGATGGGGCGCGCCGTGGTGATCAAACTGTCGGCGGCATGGGGCGGTTTGAGCAAGCATAAGCCATTGGTGGACGCTGCTTTGGACTGGCTGAAATACCCTTCGCCGAAGTTGGTGCCGCCGGCGGATCGGCTGGTCCTGGAGGGCGGTCACATCTGAAACCTAGGGCTGCCGGCACCCCAAAAACGCCGGGCTACTTCGGAATTCGGGTTCAATCCAATTCTCGCATATTCCTCGGATCAGGTGCATCCAGGCACCGCCCAAGTTAGTAGGGCAGCCGTCCGCGGCGGCCACCGTGGCGGCGACCGGGGACAGTCGTCGTTCGACAGGCGAGACGCCTGTCGGGAAGTTCGCAGGCGAGACGCCTGCGCCACTACGGAGGTAAGTCACGGCTGCGCCTCGCACGCCCTGGCCGTGTCCCCTCCCGCCCGCGTTTGCGCTCGAACACTGGCTCGCCTTCGGGCGTCCGACGTGCTTAACTTCGGGTCATTCTTTTGCCTATGACGTTCCGATTCCTGTCCGCCTTCGCCGCGGCGCTGATGTTTGCGGCTGGTGCCGCGGCTGCCGCGCCCGATCCGCTCGCCACCGAGTTCACCCAGCCCGGCGCCGCCTGGCGCGGCAAGCCGTTCTGGAGCTGGAACGGCGATCTACAGCGCGACGAACTGTTTCGTCAGGTGGATATTCTCAAGCAGATGGGCATGGGCGGTTTCTTCATGCACTCCCGCACCGGCTTACGAACGGAGTATCTCGGCGACGACTGGTTCCGGCTTATCAACGCCTGCGCCGACGACGGTGCCCGCCTCGGCCTGGAATCGTGGCTCTACGACGAAGACCGCTGGCCCAGCGGCACGGCCGGCGGATTAGTCACGGGGAAGCCGGAGTTTCGCCAGCGTTTCGTAAGCCTCCGCACGCTGCCGGCGGCGGAGTTCCAGTGGAGCGAAGACCTACTCGCCGCGTTCGCCTGCCAACTCGACGGCGTGACTTACACCGCCGCCCAGCGGCTCGCGTCGAACACGCCCGCCGCTGACTTCGCGGGTAAGTCGGTCCTCGCCTTCACGATCGAGCCGATGGCGGCGTCCTCCTTCTTCAACGGTTACTGCGACGTGGACCGGCTTAACCGCGCCGCCACCGATTACTTTATCAAACTTACCCATGAGAAATACCGCGAGCGTTGCGGGCCGCGCCTCGGCACTTCGATCAAAGGCATCTTCACCGACGAACCGCACCGCGGCTCGGTCTTCACTGGCTTCGGCCTGGATAACACTAACAAGCTCCGCATGGCACCTTGGACTGCAACACTGCCCGCCGAGTTCCAGAAACGCTTCGGCAGCGACTTAGTCGAGCACCTGCCAGAGTTATTTCTCCGCCCGGACGGCGCGGCCATCACGCCGGTAAAGTGGCAATACATGGAACTGCTGCAAGCGCTCTTCCTAACTAACTGGGCCAAGCCCATTCAGGATTGGTGCCACTCGAATCGCCTCGCCTTCACCGGCCATGTGCTCCACGAGGACAGCCTCACCGCGCAGGCCGCGATGCAAGGCTCCTTGATGCGCTTCTACGAATACTTGGACCTGCCCGGCGTGGACGTGCTCGCCGAAAACAACCGCAGTTATTGGATCGTCAAACAGGTCGCCTCCGCCGCCCGCCAGCTTGGTCAGCCGAAGATTCTCTCCGAACTCTACGGCTGCACCGGCTGGCAGATGGACTTCGAGTCGCACAAATACGTCGGCGACTGGCAGGCGCTTTTCGGCATCAACCTCCGCTGCCACCATCTCTCTTGGTACACCATGTGCGGCGAGGCTAAGCGCGATTACCCCGCGAGCATTTCCTTCCAGTCCGGTTGGTGGCCGCAATACCACTTCGTCGAGGACTATTACTCCCGACTCAACCTACTCCTCGCCCAAGGCCAGCCTGCCTGTGATGTGCTCGTGCTCAACCCCGTAGAGAGTGTCTGGTGCCAAGTAGGCGTCGGCTGGTGCGAAGGACTGGGGGAGAAGACTAAGGAAGTCCAAGAGCTTGAGCGCGCTTACCAGGAAGTGTTCTTCTGGCTCGCTGGCGCGCAGGTGGACTTTGACTACGGCGACGAGGAAATGCTGGGCCGGCTGGGGAAGGTGGCTAAGTCCCTCTCCCCCGCGGAGGGGGAGAGAGTGCCCGAAGGGCGGGTGAGGGGTGAGCCTCCGTTTCTGCGTCTTGGCCAGGCCTCTTACCGCGTCGTAGTCGTCCCGAAGATGACAACAATGCGCGCCAGCACACTGCAACTGCTCGATGCCTTCCGCCAGGCCGGCGGGAGAGTCGTCTTCCTCGGCGAACCACCTTCCCACTTAGACGCGCTTACTTCCACCGCGCCCGCCGAACTCGCCGCGAAATGCTCTCCTATCGCCTGGTCCCGCGAGGCGCTCATTACCGCCGTCGAACCTTCACTCCAGATGCCCGTGCAAATCCTCGACGCCACCACTGGCCGACCGCTCGATCAAATCTTCGCCCAACTCCGCCGCGACGGCGACCGCCGCCTCTTAGTGGCGATGAATGTCAGTAAGAGCCAGTCTTTCCCCGCCGCCCGCGTCCGCGTCAAGGCGACCGGCGCGGTGTCGGAGTGGCTTTGTTTCACCGGCCAGCGTTTCTCCATCGCCACCACGGAAACCAATGGTTGGACGGAGTTTTCCGCCGATTTTCCACCCGTCGGCGAGCACGCCTGGGTGTTCACACCCGCGCCACTGCCGGGCCTGCTGCCGCAGCCTGCGCTCCGCGAAGTCAGTCGCACGCCGTGCGCCGGGCCGTTCGGTTACACGCTCAACGAGCCAAATGTCTGCGTGCTCGACCTGGCGCGTTTCCAGGTAGGCGACGGCCCGGAGCAACCGGAGACGGAGGTGCTCAAGGTGGACCGCGCAGTGCGCCGACAGTTCGGTCTGCCGCTGCGCAGCGGTAACATGGTGCAACCGTGGTTCAGTAAGAAGTTCGCGGCGCAACCAACAGTAAAAGGCAGCTTGAAAATGACCTTCGCCTTCACGGTCGAAACTCTGCCCGCCGGCTTAGTTCAACTTGGCCTCGAAGAGCCGGCCAACTTCCGCGTTGCGCTCAACGGCCGCGAGCTATCACTCCAGGACGGTAACTGGTGGGTGGACCCCGCCATCCGGACTTATACCCTGCCGCCCGACGCCTTGCAGGCCGGCACTAACGAACTAACGCTGACCGCCGGATTCCGGCCGGATATGAATCTCGAAGCCCTATACTTGCTCGGTAACTTTGGCGTGCGCCTCGACGGCACACATAAGACGCTGACGAAGCTTCCCGAGCAACTTGCGGTTGGCGACGTGGTGCCACAGGGCTTGCCGTTCTACACCGGCACCATCACTTATCACTTACCCGCGCCGGGCCGGATGGCGCGCGGTCAGCGCTGCTTCCTACAGGCACCTAAGTTTGCGGCGGCATGCCTCCGGGCTAAGTCCGGCGAAGACGCGGAGGCCGTGATTGCCTGGCAGCCGTACGAAGCGGACCTTACTCGCGCCGGCCTGGACGACGGCCCGGTGCGGCTCGACGCAGTGTTGACACGCCGGAACACCTTCGGCCCGCTGCACCTTATGCCGAAGCGGGCGGACGCCTACGGCCCGGACCATTTCGTGACCGAAGGCCAAGCCTGGTCGCAAACTTACCAGCTATATCCGAGCGGCCTGCTCAAAGCGCCGGTGTTCTGTGTGCGGGAGTGAGAGCGCGGAACCGCCGACCAGTCACCGAAATAGAGTTGCTTTCCGCAGCCTCCACTGGCAAAACAAGGCCCGCAACTCTCCCTATTGCATGGCTAAAGAAGATCCTATCGAACTTAGTGGCATGGTGACGCAGGTTCTGCCCGGCACCATGTTCCGTGTAACCTTGCCCAACGGGCATGAGGTGCTCGCGCATATCTCCGGCAAGCTGCGCAAGAATTTCATCCGCATCAGCGTCGGCGACAAAGTCACCGTCGAAATGTCTCCCTACGACCTTAATCAGGCCCGCATCTCGTTCCGCCAGCCTGAGCCGTCGCTAAGCCGTCGGGAACTTTAGTGAGAGTGCGGCAGCCCGTAGGACCGGCGTCGCGCCGGTTTCTGACATCGAAAGAAAGCAGTCTTGGTGCGGGAAGAGGTTGAAGATGGAGACCGGCGCGACGCCTGTCCTACTGCCTGGTTACGGCGGAGCGGTCGGTCGGCGTGCCAACGGTTTGACCGGGGAAGCACGGCGAGCTTTCCCATTGCAGCGCGCCCTTGACTCTCCAGTTTTTCGCGCCACTTTGTCGGCATGTGCATGCAAATTTCTTCGGTTCGTCACTGGCACTCCTGGAATTGGAGTGGAGACACCATCGTTCACAGCCCGATCATCATCGCCTCCCGCACGATTCCGGGCCGGGGCCAGAAGTGTTACCCCATTGACATCCGCGAGTTCCTCACCACCGCCAACAACGCCGTGGTCGGGCAGCGGCTTGCGCAAATCATGCAGTCGTTGTCCCCGGAGGAGCAATCGCTCTTCCGCTCGCACGGCCGCGGCAGCTTCGACTTTCGCGCCGACACGATTGTCAAATTCGTCGGCACGCTCCGTTACCTGCGGGCGGCCAACAAAGGGAAGCGCGGCCCGGATTTCTGGCTGTTCCCCGACGAGACGCTGGAGCAAGGCGGCGGCGATTGCGAGGATCTGGCCTTCCTGCTCGCCGCGCTCCTGATGGCCGCCGGCGTGACTGGCTACTGCATCCGGGTCGCCTTGGGCACGCTGAAGATCACACCGCCCCGGGGCCGGACGGAGCAGCACGATCATTGCTGGGTGATGTATCAGAACGAAAGCGGTGCTTGGGAAATCCTGGAGCCGATGGCAGCCATCGCGACCCGGAGCCGGAAAACGAAGACTGCCTCCCTAACCTCGGCACCCGCGACGGAATACGTGCCGCGCTATGTTTTCAACGCCGACCACCTCTGGCTGATTGACTCGCGGGACACCGATCCGCAGCGTGCCTTTGAGGACTTCTGCGGGCGGCGCAGCTTTTGGAAGAAGTTCGATCCGAGCTTCGCCGCCAGCGTGCATGACACCATCTTCGACGCCGCGCTGCAAGGGTTAGTGCCGGATAGCGCATTGTCCGCCATGAAACGCAAGAGTCTGTGGCTGGACGTGAACATTTTCACCTATGACCCACGAGATCACTTTGACGATGGTTTCATTGACGCGGGCTGGGACCGGGTGAACGCCAACCTGAGCCGCTTTGAGAACGACAACTCCGACTGGGGCAGCCTGGGCGCGGCGGGGCACGCCATCGCGGATTTCTACGCGCACTCGTCCTACGCGCACTTCGCCGAGTTGCAGGATCCGACGGCGGCCACAGGGCAAACCGTGATCTACCGCCCCGGCGCGGGACTGGTGGCACCGCCCAGTTATACCGCTGTGCCCGCCGATCCGTCACTGCCGCCCTTCGACCTGGCGTCGGGAGTTTTTTCGAGGAACACCAGCCTTTGGCAAGGCACGCCGGACGAAGCTGCGGCACAATGGGCCAGGCAGCTCATTTCCGGCCGCTACGCTCAACTCCACGACCCCAAGGCCACCTTCTTCGAAGGCTTCACCAGCATCCCCACGGCACTGGCCGGCGCGCCCGGATTCAAAACTCGCGGCGCACTTCCGCACCACGACGAGATCGCCGTGGATGGCCCGAGCATGGGCAGCCGACATCGCCTCTACCGCAAGGCCGCAGTGAACCTGACCGATCGACAGTCGTTCGACAACCAATTCCGCTGGCGCAAGAACGCCGCCATCGCGCACGTCCGGCAGGCCTTTCAAGACCATTGGCGCGGGTAGTCTCGCGAGCGAGGCCAACTAACTCCTGGCCGGACTCTGGGATGCGGCGGGCAGCGAAGGTGCCGGAAGGCGCTGACTGCCTTTCCCAAAGGAAAGGGAAACGCCCGAAGTCCGAAATCCAAATGACGAATGACGAAAGAATCCTGCCTATCCGGTTGGTTGACAAACAGGGCCGCAACCCAAGTGGAGCGCCGGTTTGTAACCGGCTTGGCGCGGTGGGGCTGTCCAAGCCGGTTACAAACC
>CAINDV010001287.1 GCA_903847485.1 uncultured Verrucomicrobiota bacterium | reverse complement strand
GGACTGGCCGACAAGAATGTCGGCGCTCCGCCTTGGTGGTGGCTCCGCAGGAGCGTCGCCCTACCGTCGGGGGGCGGAGAAGCCTTCCCCATTTTTGCCTGCCATCTTTTGCCAGCGGTTCGGTGCAGGCAGGGCCGGTTTCGGATTTCGGGCTTCGGATTTCTTTCGGATTTCGGCTTTCGGACTTCGGATTTCCCTTCCCTTCCCTCCGGCCGATGAAACATCCTCCCCCCGACTCCTGAGATGAGCGCATTGCCATTAACTGAAGTGGCCCCCTTGGCTGCCGAGCGGCTCGACGAGCCGGCGCCCGACGCCGCGCCGCCTCCGCTCCCGTGGCTGGAAGCCGGCCAGGCGCTGCTGAATTCCGCCCGCCAGATTCTCAGCCTGAGCGACGAGTTAGCCCGCTGGTTCCGGCGCCACCGAGCCGAGCCGGTGGGGCGGTCGTTCGATGACGTGCTGGGTGCCCTGGTGCCGGAATGGTACGCCGTGGCGGCGACAGGTTGGGCGGCGGCCACCCCCTTCGCCCGCTGCCCGCTGCATATCTCTCGCGACGGTCAGTCCGCCTGGTACGAAGTGGAAATCGTCCGGCACGAGGCGGGCTGGTGCGTGCGGCTGCAATCGGTGCTGCCACCGCTGGCGGAGTTGGCGGAAACCCCGTGGAACGCCTACCTGTCCGGCGAACGCGAGCAGCGTCAGATGTTCATTCGCCTGCTGCGCGCCGAGGCACAACTCGGCAATCTCATGCAATGTTGGCCGGGAGTGATCTTCAGTCAGCGCGCGGATTTCTCGTTTCAATTCGCCAGCCCGCGCATCCGCGACCTGACCGGCATCCCCGCCGAGCAATGGCTCGCCCAAGCCCGCAACTTTTGGCCGGTGGTCCACGAGGCCGACGCCGAGGAAGTGCATCAGCAATGCCGGCGCGCGGCCAAGGTGCCGGCCGGTGTCACGACTACTTTCCGCCTCCGCAACCTCGAAACTGGGCGCGTGGCCCATGTCATGGAACATCGTCAGGCCGTCGTCAGCGCCAATGGCGTGGTCATCTGCTACGAAGGCTTCTGGCTGGATGTGACGCGCGAGAAAATCGCCGAGCGACGGCTTTCTTCCGCCGCCTGGAAAGAGACCCTCGCCACGCTCACGATGGGTCTGGCGCATGACTTCAGCAACATCCTGGCTGGCATCCTATCCCTCAGCGAAGGCTTCATCGCCGAGATGGATTCGACGCATCCGTTTTCGCCGGGGCTGACTCTCATCCGGCAAAACGCCTGGCAGGCCTGCCAGTTGGTGCAGCGCATGATGAGCCTGCACCGGTGTCAGACCGGCGAGCAGAACTACCTCGACCTGAACGAGACACTTACCGAACTGGCGGACTTGGTCCAGCGAGTGTTGCCGCGCCGGATTGTTATCGAGACAGAACTCGCCGCGCAGCAGTTGCCGCTCTACGTGGATGCCGTGGAACTGCGGCAAGTCATTCTCAACCTGGCGCTCAACGCGGCGGAAGCCATGCCGCAGCGGGGCAAACTCATATTCCAGACCCGACTGTGCGAGACAGTGACCGCTCCGCCGCTGACGCAGGGAAAGTTCCCCCGGCTGCCCTGTATCTGCCTTAGTGCGCGGGACACCGGCTCGGGCATTGCGCCCCGCCACCTGCCGTTCGTGTTCGATCCGTTCTTCACCACCAAGCCAGTGAACAAAGGCTCCGGCCTCGGACTTTACAACGCCCGCCTGTTCGCCGAGCGCCATCGTGGTGCCATCTCGGTCACGTCGCAGGAAGGCGTGGGCACGGAGTTCTGCCTCTGGCTGCCGCTGGCGGATTTCTCCGAGGCGGAGCGGGTGCAGAGCGCGGTGGTGCAGCAGCGGCCCAGCATTCTCTTGGTGGGCGAGGCGGGGTTGTTACAGGACAGCACGGCGGAGTTTCTGCGCGTCCACGGCTATTACGTCATGCAAGTCTTCGCGCCTGACCGCGCCAAGGACGTGCTGGCGGGCGAGGACAATCATTTCCGGGCGGCGATGATCCTGGCCGGACCGACTGAGCGGACGTTCCTCGAACTTATTGGCGAACTACGGCAGCAGTATCCTGACCTCCAGGTCATCCTTCAATTGGTAGGCGGCGAGCCGGATCGCGTCCCGGCCGAGTTGCTGCCGCAGTTGCATCTGCTGATTGCCAATGATATGAGTGAGGCCGACATGGTCCGCAACCTGAAGCGACTGTTTGACTAACCTGAATGACGAAGCCCGAAATCCGAAATCCGAAGTCCGAAAGAAATCCGAAACCCGAAATCCGAAGCCTTATTTCGAGGCCGGTGGCGGTAGGGCATTCTCGCGGCTTGCTGGCAGGAACGTTTTTCGGATTGCGGATTTACCCCCCGCTCCCCTTCCATGCCTGACTCACCCGACGAACGAAACCGGATTCTGATCATTGACGACGAACAGATCGTCTTGATCGCCCTGTCCGAGACCCTGAAGCGCGAAGGCTACCAAGTCGTCGCGCTCGCCAACCCGCTGGACGGGTTGGAACTTATCAAGCAGCAGCCTTTCGGCGTGATTCTGACCGACCAACAGATGCCGCAGTTGACCGGCCTGGAATTCCTCGCCCACGCCAAGCAACACCAGCCCGACGCCACCCGCATTCTTATTACCGCCGTCCTAAGCCTGAGTGTCGCCATTGATGCCATTAACAAGGGAGAGATTTACCGGTTCATCGTCAAGCCCTGGCTGCGGGAAGAGTTGTTAGTCACGATCAAAAACGCCGTCCAGCGGTTCGAGTTGATCCGCTCCAACGCCCGGCTCTTCGATGCCACCCGGAAGATGAATGCGGAGTTATCCGCGCAGGTGACCCGGATCGCCGAACAGAACGCGCAGTTAGACCGGTTAAATCAGGCCTTGCAGCAGAACCTGCAACGCTCCATTCAACTAAGTGTCAAGACGCTGGAAACCTTCAACCCCGTGCTCGCCAGCCAGGCCCGCCGGATCTTCGAACTGTGCAAGGCCATGTCGTCGCGGTTGGACCTCACCGAGGACGAAAAGCAAATCCTGGAAATCAGCGCCTGGCTGCACGACATCGGGCTGGTGGGCACTTCCCGGACACTCATTCGCAAGTGGCAATCCGCCCCGGACACCCTGGACGAAGCCGAGCGTGCCATCATCGAAAGCCACCCGGCGACGGGCCAGGCGCTGGCCAGCTTCGCGCATAATTTGGAAGCCGTGGGTACAGTCATCCGGGCGCACCATGAGCGGTTCGACGGGAAGGGCTATCCCGATCAATTGGCGCAGGAACGGATTCCCTGGCTGGCGCGGTTACTGGCGGTGGCGGTGACTTATGCCCATTGTCCGGCGGAAGGCGATGTTGCCATCGAGATCATCCGCAATGGCAGCGGCACGGCATTCGATCCCGAGGCCGTGCGGGCCTTTGCCCGCTGTCTGCCGCATGCCGTCGTACCCCGACGCCAGCAAGAGGTGCTGGTCTCCGAACTCAAGCCCGGCATGGTGCTGGCCAGCGGCATCTACACCTCCAATAGCGTGCTCATCATCCCGGCCGGCCAGGCGCTGAGCGAGCCGCACATTGCCAAACTGCGGAACCACACCCAGGTCAACGACATCACGCAGTCCCTGCTGGTGTACTGCTGAGCGCCTCCCGTGACGGCGCGGGTGGGGACCATCTTTCTTTTCGTGTATTTCGCGGTTCCGATTTATGCACGGATACGGCTTAGAGCGCGTATGAAAACGCCTGGCGTGGTAGGGCGAGGCTCCTGCCG
>CAINDV010001286.1 GCA_903847485.1 uncultured Verrucomicrobiota bacterium | reverse complement strand
CGGCAGGAGCCTCGCCCTACCGGGCCTGCGGGCGAGGGCGCCCCCAAGACGTTCACCGGCGAGGGCGCCGGTGCCACTACTCTCGCCGGCGGGGGCACCGAAGCTACTACTACTCTTCTGCTGACGGTTCGGTTCTGGCAGGAACAGTTTAGGGCTTCGTCATTCATTCGTCATTCGTCATTCTTCACGCTTCACGCTTCACGCTTCACGCTTCACGCTTCATTCTTCATTCCTTCCCTCGCCCGAGCCAGCGTTCGAGGGCGGCCAGGAGATGGTCCACGTCTATAGGTTTGGCTAAGTAGTCGTCACAGTCGGCGGCCAGCACTCTCTCGCGGTCGCCGGGCATGGCGTGGGCCGTCAGGACGATGACGGGAATGTCCTTGGTGGCGGGCGCGGCCCGGAGTTGCTGCACCACCGCCCAGCCGTCCAGCTTGGGCAACGAGAGATCAAGCAGGATCAAGTCGGGCCGTTGGGCAAAGGCGGCTTGCAGGCCGGCCTCGCCATCGGTGGCTTCCCGCAGGACACAACGGTCTTTCAAGATGGCGCGGAGTGTGGCTTGGTTGTCGGGGTTGTCTTCGATGGCCAGGATGGCGGGCAACTGACCGGCCGGCGGACGGCTGCGCACTGCGGGAAGCTGAGATTTGAGATTGGAGATTTCAGATGGCGCGGGAGCCTTCGCTCTCTGGCGCAGCAACCGCTCAACTTGGCGGAGTAACTCCCGCCGGTCTAGGTCGCCCTTCTGGATCAACTGTTGGGCGTTATTAGCACTCAGTCGGTTAAGGTCCTCGGTGGTTAGATCCTTGGCGGTAAGGATGAGCACCGGCGTCTGAGCGGTGGCGGGGTTGCTCCGGAGCCGCTCCAGCACGGCGAAGCCGTCCATCTGCGGCATCAACAGGTCGAGGAGAATGCCGTCCGGCGGCGGGTCGCCCATGAGTTCGAAGGCTTCCTGTCCGCCGCGGGCCACGTCCACCCGGTAGCCGGCGGCTTCGAGGATCATGCGCACCTGGAGGATGGCTAGTTCGCTGTCTTCGACGAGGAGAAGTCGGCGGCCAGGGGCGGCCGTCGCCGTCGCCGTGTGCGGAGCCACCTTACTGAACCGCTCCAGGATGCGGCTGATTTCCTTGAGCAAGTCGCCGGCGGCGAGGCGGCTCTTTTCCACCACCGTGGCGACTCGTCCGCGCAAACGGGAACGGTCTTCTTCGGAGAGTTCGCGGGCGGTGACGATGATCACCGGAAGGTGCCGGGTGCGGAAGTCAGTCCGGAGTTTATCCAGCACCTCGAACCCGCTCATGCCGGGCATCATCAAGTCCAGCACCAGAGCATCGGGCAGCCGCTCCGCCACCAGCGCCAGGCACGTTTGTCCGTCGCGGGCCTGGGTGACTTCCAGCCCTTCGGCGGCGATCATCCCCGCCACCATTTGCCGGTCCAAGTCGGCGTCGTCCACGACCAGGACGGAGGCGCGGTTCGGCGGAGTGACGCGCCGCACTTCGGCCAGGAGCGCCACGCGGTCCACCGGCTTGGCGACAACGCCGATGGCCCCGAGGGCCAAGCCGGTGGCGCGGTCTTCGGCCATGGAGACGATGATGACCGGGATGTTGGCGGTGGCGGTGTTTTGCTTCAACTGTTGCAGCACTTCCCAGCCGTCCATGTCCGGCATGATGACGTCGAGCGTGACGGCGAAGGGGCGGTGGGTTTCGGCCAGGCGCAACGCCTCTTTACCGGAGTGGGCGATGATGGTGTCGTAACCTTCGCTGGCCAGATAATCGGCGATCAAGCTGGCGTCGTCGGGGTTGTCATCCACCACCAGCACCGTGCGGCGGGGGAGGGATGGGGAAGGTTGCAGGCTGAAGGTTGCAGGCTGAAGGCTGATAGCTGAAGGCTGAAGCGCAGCGGCGGCGGGGGCGGCGGAGATTTGAGATTGCAGATTGGAGATTTCAGGAGCGACGAACGGCAGCGTGATGGTGAACGTGGAGCCAGAGCCTAACTGGCTCTGCACCTCAATCCGTCCGCCCAGCAGGTGAACGGACTTGGCGACGATGGCCAGGCCGAGGCCGGAGCCTTCATACAAGCGCGCCGTGCCGCTGTCCACCTGCCGGAACTCATCGAAGATGTGCGGCAAATCCCGCTCCGGAATGCCGATGCCGGTGTCGGTGACGGTCACTTCCACTTCGCCGCCCCGGCGGCGGGCGGTCACGGTGACACGGCCGGCGGGGGTGAACTTGACGGCGTTGCCCATGACATTCTGGAGAACCTGGTGAATCCGGCGGGCATCGCTCCAGAGCGGCGGCAGGTCCGGCTCGACGTTGACGACCAAGGCGAGGCCCTTCTCCCGGCACAGCGGCTCCAGACTCTCGGCGACCGCCGCGATCTGCTCGCCCAGCGCCAGTTCCTCCGCAGCCAAGTCCATCCGTCCGGACTCGATCTTGGCGAGGTCGAGGATGTCGTTGATGAGAGAGAGGAGGTGCTTGCCGTTGCGCTCGATGATGGCGAGGTAGCTGGTTTCCTCGTCGCTGAGCCGGCCCCGGCCTTGCATCTGGAGCACGCGGGAAAGGGCGAGGACGGAGTTGAGCGGCGTGCGCAACTCGTGGCTCATGTTCGAGAGGAAGGCGCTCTTGAGGCGGTTGGCCTCGGCGACGCGGACAGACTGGACCTCCAGTTGGGTGTTCTGCGTTTGAAGGATGTCGGCCTGTTTGCGCAACTCGGTGGCCTGGGCGGCGAGTTCGCCGGTCTGGGCTTCCAGCTCGGTGTTCTTCAAGGCCAAATCCGCCGCCAGGCGGCGGGATTCCGCGCTGGCCAGGAGGTTGGCCAAGCCGACGCCGAAAGCGGTCATCGAACTATTGACGATGGCCAGCGCCTCCGGTGGGTAATCGCGGAGCGCGGCCAGGGCTATGAGCGCCACGATATGGTCGCCGACTACGACGGGGATGGTGAGTAAGGCGCGGGGCACGGCCGTGCCGGCGACGGTGCGGAAAGTGAACCGGGTGTCGGCGGGAAGCTCGTGGAGGTGACAGACTTGGCGCGTGGCGAAGGCCGTGCCCAAAGCGCCTTCTAGGCGGTGGCTGTCGAAAGGCTCCAGCGCGGCGGCGGAAAGGCCTTGGGCGGCCACCGGGGCGAATTGCCCGTCCGCCCCGAGCAGGTAGAAGGCACCGAGGTCCGAGTGGGTCGCCCGCATCATGACTTGCAGCAACTCGCCACAGAAAGCGGCGGGAATGCCGGAGTGGGTCATGGCTTCCATGATTTGTCCGTGGCCTTGCTGGATAGTTAGTAGGGTCTGCGCCTTCGCCACCATCCCATCCAGACTGGCGCGGGCGCTCTGGACCTGGTCGGCCATGCGGTCAAAGGCCAGGGCCAGGCTCCCTAGTTCGTCGCTACGCTCGGAGCGGTTGCGGGCGGCGAGGTTGCCGGCACCGAAGGCTTCCGCCGTCTTCTGTATTGCCAGGAGCGGCCGGGCTATGGTGGCGACCACGGGCAGGGCCAGGAGCGCCGCCAGGGCGATGCAGATCACGAGCAGGACAAGCAGGGTCCGGGTGAGGGCGGTGATTGGTTCGTAGATTTCAGCTTGGTCTTGCTTGGCCACGAAGCCCCAGCGGACGCTGGGGATGAAGGTATAGGCTGCCAGCACCGGCACGCCCCGGTAGTCCTTGTCCGCGACGATCCCGGTCTCGCCGCGCGCGGCCCGGATCGAGGGGGCCGCCGCCAGCTTGAGGCTCAAGGGAGCGTTTTCGTGCCAGCGCAGTTTGTTCAAGGCTATCAAGTCCTTGTTGACGATGAGAGTTTCGCCCGTCTCCCCCAACCCGGTACGGTCCAGGAGGAGCGAGTCGAACACCGCCATGTCAATATCGGCGACGAAGATCGCCGCCACGGTGGCCTCCGGGCCGGGCAGGAGCAGGGGAACGGCGATGTTCATGCGCCGGGTCTGCGTGAGATCCGAGAAGTGGACGTCGCGGAAGTAATTCGTTTTCGTCCGCAGCGGCTCGAGGAGGTTGGACGACGTGGCGACCGATTCCCCTTCGTACTTGCCGGTGGTAGAGACGAGGATCCGGGCGGTGGCGGGGTCAATCACCGAGAGGTCGGTGAAGGAGCTGTGGAAGCGGCGGTAGTTGTTGAAATAGTCGCGCACCCGCTGCAACGCGGCGGCCTCGGTTTGCAGGGTGAGCTTTCCGTCTGGCAGCAGGGTGACCCGGTTATGGGCAGCGATAGATTCGAGGTCGCCGCTGAACTCCGCCATCCAGGCCGTGATGCGCTCCACCTTGAGGCTGCGCACCGCCGCGAGTTTGTCGCTGGCCTCGTCCCGAATAGCCTGCGCCTGCTGGCGGTAGAGCAGGGCACCGAAGACCAGCAGCGGCAACGCCGCGAGCAGAAGGAACCAGAGAATGAGCTGGCCGCGCAGCGTCTGGAAAGGAAGACGGAATTTCATAGGATGTTTTCCTGGGTTATATCGGTTGTCGGTGAACAGTCATCAGTGCAAGGTAACAGTGTAAGTCTGGGACCGCCAAAGGCGAGCGCCGAAAACGGAAGCCGGGCGCAGCTTGACCCCGTCCCCGAATAGTGGGGCCGCCGCCCCGGCTGCTTTAGAGCCTGTTTGAAAATGCCTGCCGCGGTAGGGCGAGGCTCCTGCCGAGACTCGACGGCAGCCGCCGCGCGCCGGTTCCGAAAGGCTCGGCCGGAAGCCCTCGCCCTACCGGAGCTGGGCTTGGGCAGGAAACGCTCAGATTTGAGAGGCTCCTTCATGGCGTGACTCCTCCTCCCGCGTTCTCCGTGACGGCCCGCGTTCGCTCCGACTTGCGGTAGAGCGCGCAGCAATCCGTCACCCGGCGCAAGCGCCTGGACCAGGGCGACGGCAGAGTTTCTGTCCGCCCCAGCAGCAGACACCCTCCGGCGGCCAGCGCCCGGTAGAGTTGTTCGCAGATGAACGACTGGTAACTCGGCTCGAAGTAAATGAGCACGTTCCGGCAAAGGATCAGGTCAAAGGAGCCAAAGACACTCTCGGCGGGCGCGGCGCTGCGGCGGTTCAACAGGTCATGCACCGAGAAACGCACCCGGCCGGCAATGGCGGGCAGCACGCGGAAGGACTCGCCTTCCGGCGCGAAAGCCGTGGCAAGGAGGCCGTGGCGGACATTCGCCAGGCTGGCGGCGGGATAGATCGCCGTGCGGGCCAGGGCCAGGGCCGGTTCGTCACGGTCGGTGGCGAAGAGGATCGCCTCGGCGGCGGCGGGATAATGCCGGGCCAGATCATGGAGCAAGATCGCCAGCGAATACGGCTCTTCGCCGTGGGCGCAACCCGCCGACCAGACGCGCAGGCCGCCGTCGCCCGCCGCCGCCTTCTCCGTCAGAAGCGCCGGCAGCAGGGATTCGTGGAGGTAGTCGAACGCCAGTGGATCCCGGAAGAAGCTGCTGAACTTGATCGTGAGCGCCGCCACCAGCAGATCCAACTCGGCTGGCGCGGTGGCGAGAAGGCGCAGATATTCGCCGTCGCCAGCCACGCCGGTGGCCGCGAGGCGGCTTTGCACACACGTCGCCAGCACCGCCAGGCAATAGCCGGCGGCGTCGAAGCCGCGCGCGGTGCGGACGAATTCCAGGATGGCCTGGATTTCATCCGGCGCGGCGGCGTGATTCGCAGGGCGGAGCGTCATATTGAACGGGCGCTAAGAGCGTGCTTGAAAAGCCTGCCAGCGGTAGGGCGAGGGCTTCCTGCCGAGCCTTGCAGAACCAGCGCCCGGCGGCGGCGGTTGAGGCTCGGCAGGAAGCG
>CAINDV010001285.1 GCA_903847485.1 uncultured Verrucomicrobiota bacterium | reverse complement strand
TACCGCGGGGCGACTTTTCATAAACGCTCTAAGTTCAACCTATGATACCCACCCAGTCTTCCTGCCGGGCCGAGGCCGTGCTGGCGCTCATCGGCAACACGCCTTGCGTGCCGCTGCGTTTCCAACCGGAGGCGCTGACGGTGTGGGCTAAGTGCGAGTTTTTGAATCCCAGCGGCAGTGTCAAAGATCGTTTCGCCGCGAATGTGGTGGCCGACGCGGAACGCCGCGGTTGGTTGCGGCCCGACTCCATTATACTAGAATGCACCAGCGGCAATACGGGAGTTTCTCTGGCGATGATTGGGGCGGCCAAAGGTTATCGGGTGCGCATTCTCATGTCACACAGCGCCAGCCAGGAACGGCGGCAACTTATCCGGCAGTTGGGCGCCGATCTGGAACTGTTTGAAGCCACTGCGGGTTATCGCACCGGGATTGACTTAGCCAACCGCATGGCCGCCGAGGACAGTCGCATCTTTCTGCCGCGTCAGTTCGAGAACCCGCTTAACGCCGCCGACCATGAGCACACCACGGCCCAGGAAATCCTGCGGCAGTTACCAGGGCGCATTGATGGGTTTGTGGCTGGCTATGGCACCGGCGGCACACTGGCCGGGATCGGTCAAGGTATTAAGGCCCGGCACCCCCAGGCGCGGATCATCGCGATGGAGCCGGCGGAGGCGGCGATGCTGCTAGGGGAATGCCCCTGCTGTCATTGGATCGAAGGAGTCGCCGGCGGATTTCTCCCGCCGTTGCTTCAGTCAGCGCCGCTGGACGGGGAGATGAAAGTCAAGAGTGTCGAGGCCTTGGCGATGACTAAGCGACTAACTCGCGAGTTTGGCCTGCTGGTGGGCACCAGCTCCGGTGCCAACGTGGTGGCCGCACTCCGCCTCGCGGCTGAACTCGGCCCGGGCGCGACGGTGGTCACCTTGCTTTGCGACCGCGCCGAGCGCTACTTCAGCACCCAACTCTTTCAATTTTCGGAACCAGTGGCCGGCTCAACTCCGGCCTGAGCTATCTCTATTGACTTATGAAAACCACCACCCTGAGTATCATCTGCGGTCTTATCTCAACCGGTCTGGCGCTTGCCCAAAGTGGCGTCCGACCGCCCACGCCCTTTGGTCCGGTGCCGACCGAGCGGCAACTACGCTGGCACGAAATGGAGTTCTACGGCTTTCTACACTTCACCGTGAACACCTTCACCGACAAGGAATGGGGTTATGGCGACGAAAACGAGAAAGTCTTCAACCCGACCGCGTTTGACGCGGACCAGATAGTATTGGCGGCGAAGGCGGCAGGGATGAAGGGACTGATTCTGACCGCCAAACACCACGACGGCTTTTGTCTCTGGCCGAGTAAGTTCACCGATCACTCCATCAAGAGCAGCCTGTGGAAAGAGGGCCGGGGAGACGTGGTGAAAGAGATCTCCGACGCCTGCCGCCGGCAGGGACTGAAGTTTGGTGTGTATCTCTCGCCGTGGGACCGTAACCACAAGGATTACAGCCGGCCGGAATACCTCACTTATTACCGCAGTCAGCTTCGCGAACTCCTCACTAACTACGGCGACATCTTCACGGTCTGGTTTGATGGAGCCAACGGTGGAGATGGCTTCTATGGCGGCGCCAGAGAGAAGCGCGCCATTGACAACCGCACTTACTATGACTGGGAGAACACGCGGCAGCTTGTGCGCGAGCTGATGCCGATGGCGGTCATGTTTAGCGATGCCGGACCGGATGTGCGCTGGGTGGGGAATGAGCGTGGAATCGCGGGCGATCCGTGTTGGGCCACGATCAACGCGGCCGGCCGTTACCCCGGCTCTGACAGCCAGGGGCTGAACTCTGGCGAGCGTCCTGGCACCGCTTGGATTCCCGCCGAGTGCGATGTCTCCATCCGCCCCGGCTGGTTCTATCACGCGAAGGAGGATGGCCGCGTGAAGACGCCGGCGCAGTTACTCGACATTTACTACCAGTCGGTAGGCCGTGGGGCTGGGCTCAACTTAAACCTGCCGCCGGATCGCCGTGGCCGAATCCATGAGAACGACATCGCCTCGCTGCGAGAGTTTCGTCGCATCTTAGACGCCACCTTTGAGAAGGATTTGGCGCAGGGCGCACAGCTTACCGCCAGTAACACCCGCGGCGGCGCAAAGCAATTTGCGGCGGCTAACGTGCTAGATCAGAAGCGCGATACTTATTGGACTACGGACGACGGCGTCGCGACGGCGGAGATGGTTCTCGACTTAGGCCAGCCGGTGACCTTCAACGTGGTTAGTCTCCGTGAGTATCTGCCGCTCGGCCAGCGGGTGGAGGCGTTTGCCTTGGACCAGTGGCGAGACGGCCAATGGGTGGAGTTCGCGCACGGCACCAGCGTCGGAAATTTCCGCCTGATCCGCGGCGCGGGCATTGCTACCAGCAAAGTGCGCCTGCGTATCACTCAGGCAGCCGCTTGTCCCGCGCTGGCTGAGTTAGGACTGTTCGCCGAGCCGGCACCTGTGCCCCCCGCGAAAGTCGCTACGCCATGACTCACAGTAACTGCACTTACTCCCTTCGCAATCCAGCGCAGGTGGACTCTCCACTTACTCGGTAATGTTTGGCAGGCGGCGAGAGGTGAGCACTTCCCACTGGCCGCCACGCTGGAGGATCACGAGGGCGGC
Source organism: uncultured Verrucomicrobiota bacterium (assembly GCA_903847485.1). Taxonomy (GTDB): domain Bacteria; phylum Verrucomicrobiota; class Verrucomicrobiia; order Limisphaerales; family JAJXZI01; genus CAINDV01. The sequence goes on along the minus strand of CAINDV010001285.1, from coordinate 26,251 downwards.
GGTGTGTGGGACTTGCTCGATGAGCTTTAGGCCGCGCTCAGCACCTAGCACGCAAAGGGTCGTGGCCAGGGCGTCAGTGTCGGTGGTGTGGCGGCCGATGACCGACACTTGGATGCGATTGGTCAGGCCCAGCCCGGTGTGGGGATCGAGGATGTGCGAGTAGCGACGACCGGCTATCTCGACAAACTGCTCCGTGTCGCCGGAAGTGGAGACGGCGGCGTTGGTGAGAAGGAGTTGCCGGGAGAGTTGGGTGTCGGTGGTGTCGGGCACACCAATGCCGACGCGCCAGCCGTGAGTGTTAGGAGGGGCCTCGCCGATGGCAAGATCGCCGCTGGCAGCGACGAGGGCGCGCGGCAGTCCGGCGGCGCGTAGGGTTATTAGGGCGGCATCGGCGGCGTAGCCTTTGGCGATGCCGCCAAGGTCCAGTTGCATGTTCGGAGCGAGCAGCGTGGCAGTGTGGCGGGCGGTATCAAGGTGAAGATGTTGCCAGCCGACGGAGGCGGAGGCTTTCTGGAGAGCGGCGGCGGCGGGCAGTTCGCCGGTGCGACGCGCTCGACGCCAGAGCCGGACTGCGGGACCGATGGTGACATCAAAAGCGCCGTCGGACAGCGCGGCGAACTGCTGGGAGCGGGCGAGCACGGCTAAGAGGTCGGGGCTTACGCTTATTGGTTGACCGACAGGCGAGCGGGACAGGCGCATGAGTTCGCTGTCGGGATCGTAGTCGGTCATCATGCGGTCCAGCGCCGCGATGCGTTGGAAAGCCGCTTGGGCGGCGTTAGTGGCAGCGGCGGAATCCGGCGCGTAGAGTGTGATTGCGAAGAGTGTCCCCATGTGCGGGGATTGGAACTCGAAGCGTTGGAGCGTGGAACCGGTGGGAGCGGTGGCGCAGCCGGCGAGAAGCAGGAGCAGGGCGGAAATCCGAAGCCCGAAAAGAGCCAAGCCGAAACTCAGAAACTCAGAAAAAGACTTTTTGCGTTTGTGAGCTTCTGCTTGGTTGGTTCGAATTAGGAACGCAGGAATGCCGGGAAGGAATCCGGCCAAGCGGTGCCGGTTGGTGACTCGGTTCCTGAGTTCCTGAGTTCCTAATTCCTCCATTCCCTTTCTGAGTTTCTGAGTTTCGGCTTGGTTCATTTCGGTTTCCGGTTTTCGGCGGGCACGAAAAAGGCCGGCCCGTGACAGGCCGGCCTTGCGCAAAGGTCCAAGTAATCAGGCTTAGGCGACGGGCACGACGGGCGGCTTGGCGAGGACGTCGTGGTAGCCGGGCAGCGGGGCCTTGAGAGTCCGGAAGTCACCCCATTTCATCGCGGCAGCGTCCGTGTAGAGCAGTTCGGGGCCGTAGGCAAAGGTGGAGTTGAGGATGTCATTCCACTCGACACCATCGCCGCTGAAGGACGCTTCGCGACCCATGATGGCGGTGAGTGTGCTGTCGGTAACCTGCTTGGCTTCGTTCAACTCGGTCTCGTTGACGATGGCGTTGATGAGGTCAATGTGCTCCTGCACGTAAGGATCGCCGCTGAGGAGCTTGAGGGTGGGGCGCACGGGCCTCTCGCCGCGAACGGTGATGGAGCTGCCGGGGTTGGCGGTGCCCTTGGTGCCGACCGCCGCCTCGCTGACGGAGGACCAGCCGCGTTTGATCTGGCCGCAGAAACTGGCGGCGCGCACGCCGCCGGGGTATTCGTATTCGACCGCGAAGTTATCCCAGATTTCACCGCTTTGGTTGCCGAGCATCTGGCGGGCACCCATGCCCCAAGCCTTAGTCGGATGTGCTTTCATGATCCAATTGCAGACATCGAGGTTGTGGACGTGCTGCTCGCAGATGTGGTCGCCGCAAAGCCAAAGGTAGTGGTACCAGTTGCGGATCTGTTTCTCCAACGCGCTATCGCCCCTTTCGCCACGGTGCCAGATAGGGCCGCCGTTGACCCAGTAGGCGCGCAGCGCGACGATGTCGCCGATGGCACCGTCGTGGATGCGCTTGATGGTATCAATGTATCCGGCTTGGTGACGGCGCTGGGTGCCGGCCGCGACTTTCAGCCCCTTCTGTTGCGCCTGCTCGGCGGCGGCATACATGATCCGACAGCCGGGACCGTCCACGGCCACGGGCTTTTCCATGAAGACATGTTTGCCGGCGGCAATGCAGGCCTTGAAGTGCGGCGGGCGAAAGCCGGGCGGCGTGGCGAGGATGGCGTAATTGACGCCGGGCACCTCAAGCGCCTTCTGAAAGCCGTCGAAGCCGCTGAAGCATTTGTCGGCGGACAGGCCGAAGTGTTCGCTGCCGCGCTGGGCCTGTTCCGGGAAGATGTCGGCGACGGCGACCACTTTGCCCTCGACGCCAGCGAGTTTGGCGGCTTCGAGAAAGTTACTGCCGGCACCGCCACCACGACCGCCGACGCCGATGATAACGGCGTTCATGGGTGGTTTGGTTTGGGCGCGCAAGACTGCAGGGAAGCTCACTGCGGCCACCGCCGCAGCAAGTGAGGAGCTCTTAATAAACTGGCGGCGCGAAAGTGCGCTGACAGGATCGTTCAGATGTATTGGCATATTACTATTCATGTGTTTAGTGTTTGTTTGTTTATTTTCAGGAGACAACGGGCGCTCACTCCGACGGACCGGGAGCGCGGGTGATTCAAAGCAACTGCGCCGGGCTAATCCCGCTCCACGCCGCTAGTCCAGTATTTCACCATCACTTCTGGCGGCGGCACCGTGAGCGGACGCACTAGGCGGAAGCCAATCCAGCGCGAGTCAGAGAGGTACCAGATACTCTTGGGCAGTTGGGGATCGGTCATTTTCCAGGTCCGCTCTGACCCGCGGCGCGCGCCGCTGCGGAGTGCCGGGGCGTCGTCGTCCCAGGAACCGCCGCGAACGACGTGCGGATAGGGATTAGTGGCGCGGTTCCACGGGTCGGTCACGACGCCTTGGGCGGCGCAGACTTGGTAGTAATCCGGGCTGTATTGGTCGAGACACCACTCGACGACATTGCCGCTCATGTCGAAGAGGCCCCAGGCGTTGGGCTTCTTCTTGCCGACCTTCTGATACTTGGAGTCACTGTTGTCAAAAAACCAGCCGTAGTCGCCGAGTTTGCTTGCATCCGCGCCGAAGTAATAGGTGGTCTTGGTGTCGGCGCGGCTGGCGAATTCCCATTCGGCTTCGGTGGGCAACCGATAGAAATGGCCCGTCTTGGCGCTCAACCAATGGCAATACTTGTTCGCCGAGTGTTGCGTCATGGCGATGGCGGGAAACTTGTCCTTGCCCATGCCGAAACTCATCTCGACATAAGGCCGCGACGGGCGCGAGACGGCATCGGAGACCTTCTCCGCCGCCGCGTCGCCCGGATGGATAGCACGCAGGCGCTTCTCATCATCGGGATACATGAAGAGTTGGTATTCGTTCCAAGTGACTTCACATCGGCCCATCCAATAAGGCGTGAGCCGGACTGGGTGCTGCGGACCTTCATCAGCATTGCGGTTGGCCTCGCTGGCCGGAGTTCCCATCAGAAACTCGCCGCCGGGAATCGCCACCATCTCATAACTCACCTCGGTGCCGGGGATAGTGTTGGTGTAAGGCTGCATCTGCGCCGCGTTGGTCACCGTCAGGCTGGCGGTGATGCGCTGGTGAATCTCCGGCACCGTCATGTCATCGGTGTCCGCCAGCGAGGGCAACCCGCCAAAGACGCCCACCTTGTAGCGCGTTCCATCGAAGCCGTAGGCCTGGTAGCGCGTAGCGGCGCGGGCAATGGTCGGGCCGGTGAAGAAGATGAAACCGTTGTCCACCACGGCGGTGGCGAAGATGAGTTCGTTGGTCGCAGCGTCCAGCGACTGCACTAACGCCGGCGCACTCCGGCCATCGAAGTCGAAGACTCCGGCCGTCGCGCCTTTGCCGAACACCACGAGCAGCTTGCTGTCCTTCGCCTGCGGCACGACGAGCACCTGCTTGATCGGTTGCGCCAGCGTGAAACTCGCACCGGCGCCGGCCTGGAATCTGTCACCGGCTTCGGTCAGCGGGCGCACGACCAGGTTACTCTCGCCTGGCTTGTAGAAAAGGAACTGGCTCAACGCCGCGCCGCCGAAGCGACCGAGAGCGTAATCCGAGCCGGACGGGACATTTGTGATGGCGAGCATCACGCGTGGACGGCCAGTGCTGAAATCGGCGACGCGCAGGCTATCGGTGCCGTCGCCGGTAAGGAGCACCGCCACCGCGTCGGGTTGGCCGGCCTGGAGCGAGACGCGGTTGCCGCGCGTGGCCGGGCCGGGCAATGGACCTTCCGAGATTTTAGTGAACTGGCCCGCCGTGTTCCGCAGGAGCGATCCCAGGTTGGGCGCGGGATCGGTGTTGTAGATACTCGTGACGATGAGGTCCAGCTCCGGCGTATTCCCGTCGCCGCCCACGTCCACCGCGATGACGGTGTTGGGTCCGAGTTCCGTGATCGGCAGGAGCGTGGGAGTAGCGCCAACCTTCGGGTTCGACACGTCCAAAAGGCTGACGAGGTTGGCATCCGCCGAGGCAAAGGCGAGGGCGTCCGCGTTGGGAGCGAACAGTTTGCCGACGGTCAGCCCGCTGACGAATTTGGTGCCGGCGAAGCGCCACTTCACCCAAGTCCAGACGCCCGCCTCGCGTTGGTAGCCGAGGCGGATGCGGCCGCTGTCTTTTTCCACCAAGGCCACGTCTTGGCGGCCGTCGCCGTCGAAATCACCGCTGGTGGCCAGGGAACGCTCGTTGTCATAAACGAAATTCGGCGCTGCCAGTTCGGCCCGCGCGAGGGCGGAACCGACCGCGGCAGTAGCTAGTAGCAGTGGCAGGTGGACAAACGAATTCATCAGGCATCGCTGGGCGAGCGATGCGACGCGAAAATGGATGGCAGTTTTCAAAGGGTCAGTTGCCGACGCTGGAGGGACCAACCTTATTCGCCCTCGCGTCGAGGCGGCGGATTATCACGAGACGGGTGCCCGTTGTCAATCATGCGCGGGCCGGTGACAGCAGTTCTCCATTTGACCCCGGCCGCCTAAAGGCGGGATTACGAACCCCGCAAACCGTTGCCCAAGGCCGTTCGTAGTCCCGGCTTTAGCCGGTTCTTGGCGTAACCGGCGGCCAAATAAGAACTGCTGGGCCAGTGAGGGGGAGCGCGACTGACAATGCCATTGGCGAGATTGGCAAACCCGGCAACGCTCATCGTCGTCCCTTTGTGGTTTCCTTGGTTGCGACGGTCTTGAAGTTCGCCTGCACTTGCGCCTGCCGGGATTTCGGCTTTCCTGCCGCCGGGCTGCCCATACCATGCGGGCCACATGAAATTCTCCAAATACCACGCGCTGGGAAATGACTACCTCGTCATGGACCCGGCGGACTTGCCTGCGCCGCTCACAGTTGAGCAGGTGCGTGTCATCTGTCATCGCCATTTCGGGATCGGTTCCGACGGTATCCTGCTGGGGCCACTGCCGGCCGACGGTGCCCAGTGCGCGCTGCGCATCTATAATCCCGACGGCAGCGAAGCGGAGAAAAGCGGCAACGGGCTGCGGATATTTTCCCGCTACCTATGGGATCGAAAGCTGGTCGGGGACGCCGAGTTTGCCATCCAAACGGCCGGCGGAACGGTGCGCGCGACCGTGTTCGACGCCGGCCAGGCGGTGCGGATGGACATGGGCCGGGTGAGTTTCTGGAGCGACGCAATTCCGGTCTCCGGCCCACGCCGGGAGGTGCTCCAGGAGCCGCTCACGGCGGGCGACCGGGTGTTCACCGTCTGCTGCGCTACGATCGGCAATCCGCATTGCGTCCTCCCGTTGCCGGAGATCAACGCGGACCTGGCGCGAAAATACGGGCCGGTCATTGAAACCCACGCGGCCTTTCCCCGCCGGACGAATGTCCAGTTTCTCAAGGTGCTGGATCGCGCGAACCTCCAGATCGAAATCTGGGAGCGCGGCGCGGGCTATACCCTGGCCAGTGGCAGCAGCAGCAGCGCAGCGGCGGCGGTGGCGCGGCGGCTGGGGCTGTGCGAGGCAAAGGTGGCCGTTCACATGCCGGGCGGCGTGATCGCCATCGAGATCGGAACGGACTACTCGATCCGCATGACCGGCTCCGTGACACGCGTCGGCGAGGGCGTGCTTTCTGAAGAAATCTTTTCCGCCCGGCGGCCGGCTTGAACCTCCACGCGGCGGGTGAAAACGAACGACGAATCGCCGCCTCCGGCAGTTAGGTTCGGTGTCAAGTCTCGCGCCCGGTCCCACCAAGAACTCAGCCTGCCTGTGCGGGGCACGCCGACAGGCGGGTTTCGGGCTTTGTCATTTGGCATTGGAATTTCGGGCTATAGCCGCCACCGCTCCGTGGGGTTAAGAGGCCCGCGCTCCTAGTCAAATGCCAACGCCCGGCGGACCATGCGGTCGGCCGGGCGCGCACCGGGGAGATGAATTGCGAACCGACCAGCCAAACGGCATGGGGGTGCGCGCCTCCGTTGAAGCCACTGTGCAAGTTCCTTGCATGGTGGAGGCGGAACTCTCAGGCGGGCCGCCACGCATCCTTGCGGGCCAGGCTGCCGCAGTCTAACCTCCCGCCGTGCAAAAGACCCAGTTGAACCGTGTGGCGAGTGCCCAAGCCATCCGCGCCAAGAACCGGGTGAGGCGGGCGGCGTATGCCGCAGCCTACCGCGCCAAGCACCAGGCAAAGATTGCGGCGAGGGCCAAAGCCTACTACGCCAAGAACAAGGTGAGGCTGTTGGCGCGGCAGCGAACCTACTACGCCAAGAACAAGGTGAAGCTGGTGGCGCGGCAGCAAACCTACTACGCTAAGAACTGGGTGAAGATTGCGGTGAAGCGCCAAGCCTACTACGCCAAGAACCGGGTGAAGCTGGTGGCGCGCCAGCAAACCTACTACGCCAAGAACCGGGTGAAGATTGCGGTGAAGCACCAAGCCTACTACACCAAGAACAGGGTGAAGCTGGTGGCACGCCAGCAAGCCTACTACGCCAAGAACCGGGTGAAGCTGGCCGCCCGCCGGGTTGCCGTCCGTCCATGAGACCACCCTTCAAGAGTGCGGAAATAACCCGGCGCGGCGAGCGCAACCTCACCCTTGCCCACCTCCGCAAACTCGCCGCCCATTTCAAAGTCAGCCCGGAGTGGTTCCTGTGAACGTGGCGCGCTTGCCCCGCTGCCCGCTCCGCTGCTAGACTCCGTCCCATGCCGACGACATTCGACGAAGCCTTTGCTGCGGTGCAATCCTTGGCCAAGAATTTTGGCGACCACAAAGGCCATTATCTCTCGCCCACCTACAAAGAAGCCGAAGTCCGTATCGCCTTCATTGATAAATTCCTGATGGCGCTCGGCTGGGACGTGCGGCAAGACACTCAGAAGACTCCCGGGGCGCAGGAAGTGAAGGTTGAACCCGACGCCAGCGCGGGAGGATCGGAAGGTCGCGCTGACTACGCCTTCTATATCGCCCCGCATTTCCAGAAGGACGACGTACGCTTCTTTGTCGAGGCCAAGAAACCCGCTGGTGAGATCGGCACGCCGGCTAACTGCTTTCAGACTCTCGGCTATGGATTTAGCGCCCAGACCCCATTGGCGGTCCTGACCGATTTCGAGCAGTTCTACATTCTCGACTGCCGCTACAAGCCCGCCAAACACACCGCCACGGCTCAGATTCTACGCAAGTACCACTACACCGACTACTTCGACCGAGAGAAGTTTGCCGAGATATTCAACCTCTTCTCCCGCGCGGCCGTGGCCGCCGATGCGCTGACCAATTTCGCCGGTACGCTGCCGAAGAAGCGCGGCTATCTGAGTCTTAACGACGCCTTCCTTGCCGACCTTGACCAATACCGCGAAACCCTCGCCCGCGCCTTCAAGAACCGGGATCCCGACCTCGACGGCGCCACCCTCACCGAAATCACCCAGCGCACCCTGGACCGGCTCGTGTTCATGCGCTTCTTGGAAGACAAACAGATTCACTCTGAAAACCCCGTGGCCAATTTCGGCACCAAAGGGACGGCATGGCAGGATTTCGTGGCCGCATCGCGCAAGCTCGACGGCATTTACAACGGCATCGTCTTCAAGGCCCACCCAAGGCTCGACGTGCCGGGTTTCAAGGTGGACGACGCTGCCTTCTCGGGCATCTGCGCGGAGTTGGCACCCGCCAACACTGCCTACAACTTCAACTACATCTCCATCCAAATCCTCGGCAGTATTTACGAGCGATTTCTCGGCAAGGTCATCGTCACCACCGACAAGCGTGCCCGCGTCGAGGAAAAGCCGGAAGTGCGCAAGGCCGGCGGCGTCTATTACACGCCGGAGTATATCGTCCGCTACATCGTGGAAAACACCGTGGGCAAGCTGATTGAAGACAAGACGCCAGCACAGATTGCGGAATTGCGCTTTGCGGACATCGCGTGCGGCAGCGGTTCATTTTTGCTCGGCGTGTTCGACCTGCTCTTGCGCTACCACCGCGACTGGTTCAACACCAACCCGGACAAGGCGCAGAAAGCCGGCTGCGTGCAACGCGAAGATGGCGCGTGGCATCTCTCTCCCTGAAACAGCGGCGTGAAATCCTGCTCCACAACATCTACGGCGTGGACATTGATCACCAAGCCGTGGAAGTGGCGCAACTCTCCCTTTACCTGAAATTGCTGGAGGAAGAAACCACCGGCACGGCGCGGGAATACCAAATGGAGTTTCACGAAACGCTCCTGCCGTCGCTCAGCAAGAACATCGTCTGCGGCAATTCACTCATCGGCACGGACATCTTGACCGGCCAGCTTTTCACCGGAGATGAAGAGCGGAAGCTCAACCCGATGGATTTCGAGGACCGTTTCCCTGAGATTATGCGGCGCGGCGGGTTTGATGCGATTGTTGGAAATCCGCCTTATATTTTTACGCGAAACGAAGGTCTTACCCCGAATGAAAAGACATACTTCTACAAACATTATCAGCATCAAAGTGCGCAACTGAACACTTTCGGATTATTCTTGGAGAAGTCCCAAAGAGTGTTGCGAAAAGGTGCGTCGCTCGGGTACATCACGCCAAATAATTGGCTAACAATTGATAGCTTTGCTCCGCTACGTCAGTTCGTGCTTGAAGAAACATGCGGTCTTACTGTTATTAACATTCTCGACCGTGTTTTTGAGGCAGCGGATGTTGATACGGCAATCGTGCTTATTCAAAAAGGAAAGCCATCCAAAGTGAAGCTGTGCGAAATGAAGGATAGGCTGGTTACTTTCGAGCGCGAAGTGGGTATTGAGGCATTCAAGCCCGATAAGTTCATTATGCAGATTTCTCTCGTTAAGGATGAGCGAGCGCAAAAGCTATTGGAAATAATCGAAGCAGCTTCCCTTCCGTTGAGCGGATTCTGCACGGTCTCGACAGGACTTAAAGCCTATCAAACCGGCAAAGGAAAACCGCCTCAAACTGACAAGGAAAAGGAGAGGCGAGTGTTCCACGCTTCTAAACAGCGAAACAAAAGCCATGGCCGGTATTTGGACGGCGTTGATGTTTGCCGCTACAATTTATCTTGGTCTGGCGAGTGGCTCTCTTACGGCGACTGGCTGGCTGAACCTCGAAAGTCCGTCCCTTATTCTGGTGAGAGAATTCTTGTAAGGCAAATACCCGCCTGCCCGCCACATTTAGTTCACGGTGTCTTCACTGACCAACCCTTTTACAACGACATTAACAGTATGGTCATTTTCGGAGCACAAGACGGCATTTCTTTGAAGTATCTCCTTGCACTGGTCAATTCCCGACTGATTTCTTTTTGGTTTCAAAAGACCTTTGATAAATTGCAGCGAAAGATTTTCCCTCAATTCAAGGTCAATGAATTAGCCCGCTTCCCAATTCGGAAAATTGATTTTGATAAATCTGCCGACAGAACACAGCACGACCGAATGGTTGCGCTGGTGGAACAAATGCTGGCGGCTAAGAAGCAACTGGCCGCCGCGCAGAGCGACGCGGACCAGGATTTCTACGGTAATAAGTGCGCCGGGTTGGACCGCCAGATTGACGCGCTGGTCTATGAGATATACGCCCTCACGCCCGACGAAATCAGAATCGTGGAAGGAGCCACCGCATGGGAACTCCAACACCCCGCCAGAGCCGCAGACTTGAAACGCCGCAAACAGTAAGCGAGCCTGGCGGCGACTTAAGCGGCAGCCGGCGACGGCCCGCGCTGGGCTGGACGGGCCCATTCCCGCCCGGCCCACCGTTGATGGAATAGGACAGCGAAACGTGAAAGACAAACCGAAGGCCGCCAAGCCGCTGCATAAAGGGGTCATAAAGGGGTCAGTCCCGAGTGGCGCTTAGATAAGCCGTAAAGCTATGCACGGAAACGGCTGGCAAATAGTCAGGGTTGGGTCGGTTTCCAGCCGATTCCGTCGGGCCATCGCACCGCCAGCGAGCGAACCGCTTGATATTGCAGGCAGTTTGAGGCCGCGCCGTGAGAAGCGCGCCACGACACCGAAATAGCCAGTGAAAACAGGCCGTTTTTGCTGGGCCTAATCTAAGCGCCATTCAGGACTGACCCCTTTTCCTGATCGGCAACCCCCCACTCAAAACCGGCCAAAAACTGCCCGTTGACACGCCGAACCCCCCTTTGGTATTATTTCGCCATGACCGGTGAGCCCAGAAACCAATTCTCCCTCACCCGCGTAGCGCTCAGTAGGTGCCGCGCGCAAAAGCAAACACTTATCTGTCTCTCTGGAGCACCTCAGAGCAGGATTGGAGATGATTGATGGCAAAACAGTCACATACGAAGACGGATCATGCATACCCCTACCGGGTGGCCCTCGCCGGCGGGTGGGGAGACCACAACTTTGTGAATTTTCTGGCAGACGGATACGTAGTCGTCGTCCAGATTCAACCGACGGTCACTTTCCACGACCGATGCGGCATTTGCTCGAGCACTCGGCAGATCCTCATGGGGAAATACCCCAAAGGCGTTCCCGACAACGTGGACAAGCGCGAATTGGCGACGGAGTTGTACTATTGGGAAAACGAACGGAAGGTACCGATCGGTGGCTCCCAGGATGCCTGGGGATCCGTGTATCCGGGAATCAATCTTCTGCACTACGATTTCCGCCACCACAACGGGGTAGTGCCCAAGACGGTTAGCTCCCTCGTGGACCCGCGGACCGCGAGGTGGTTCGAACGCAACTTCTGGATTGTGGATTGCGTGGGGCCGCGACCTGAAGGTTACAACCCTTTTGATGGCGGTCGGTTTGCCATCAAGCAGGTGGTTGAACAGCTTGGGAAGTCCGGACAAGACTGCTTTGCCGCGATCAAGGCCCAAGACGTGGAAGCACTGGGGGCGTCGTTCAACCTGTGCTCGGCCGCCTGGAGAAAGATGCTCCCCGCTATTTTTGAGCATCCGACCATTGACGTGCCGGTGATGGAGAAGCTGCGTTATTACCAGCGCAAGTTCGCGGGCGCCATGCCTTCGGGCTGTGGTGTCGGGTATATCTACGTAGCCTCCTCGGAACCCGTTGAGGGTGGCTTTCAAGTGAAGGTAAACCTCGGATAGGAGAAGAGCATGCTGAGCGACCATTGTTATGCCGTGGTGATGGCTGGCGGTGCCGGGACCCGTCTCTGGCCCCTGAGCAGTCAGGACAAACCCAAGCATTTTCTGAAATTGTTTGGGGGCAAGTCATTGATTGAACTGACCGTTGACAAGCTGCGTGGCCACATCCCGGATCATCGCATCCTGATACTGACGAGCGTCAAGTACCAGGCGGTCGCACAAGAGACTCTGCCGCAAATCCCTCCGGAGAACTTTGTTTATGAGCCTTGCCTGCGCGACACCGCCAGCGCGATTGGGCTGGCGGCGACGGTGCTGAAGACCAGGTGCCCCACGGCAACCATGATCGTGCTGACGGCGGATCAACTCATCGAGCCCGCGGAGCGATTCAATACCACCATTGCCCATGCGGCGACCTTCCTGGAATTGCACCCGGATCGGTTGGTCGCCTTCGGAGTAGAAGCCGCCTCCCCCAGCACGCTGGTCGGCTGGCAGAAGCTGGGGGAGACCGTTGACTTTCCGGACTGCGAGGTAAGAAGGATCGCGGCCTTCACGGAAAAACCCGGGTTGGAGATCGCGCAGCGATACCTGGACGAAGGCGGATACTGTTGGAATTCCGGACAGTTCGCGTGGAAGGCGGGAACGATCCTGAGGGAGATCAACGCCTACTTGCCGGAGGCGGGTGCCTTGCTGGCGCGGATCGGCGAGGCTTGGGACACGGCCAATCGCGATCGCGTCCTGGGTGAACTGTTTCCCAAGATGCCGAAAGGCTCGATCGATTACAAGGTCATGCAGCAGACGAGCCATGCCTGCAGCATCCTCCTGCCCTGCAGTTGGGAGGATATGGGCACCCATGCCGCACTGGCAGGAAGGATTGGCTCGAAACGCCTTACGAATGTTGTGCAGGGCAAGGCGGTGGTTCTGGGAACGGAAAACATCGTCCTGGCCAATACCGACCAGTATGTGGTGGTCGCCTCTGACAGCCTGATGGTGGTTGTGACGAAAGACACCGTCTTCGTTGGCGACCGCAATACGGACATGAAAGCTTTGGTCGAGGCGGTTGCCCAACAGACACCTGAGATCGTTTAGCGTCAGGTCTGTGGAAAGTAAAGGGGTCAGTCCTGAATGGCGGTTAGACAAGGAAAGACCAGCATTTCGTTGGGGTTTTTGTTGCCTATTCGCCACCGGCTGCGCCGACAACAGGTTGGACAGGCCCGCGCCCGTCCCCATCTGCCGCCGGGCCGCAATCCACTTCAACGCCATGGTCGTCTCGGCCCGTACTGGCAAGCACCCGTTTCCGCACGGTGTCAGAAACCGAGCGGCTGTGTCAATATGTGGGACTGACTCCTTTTCTGACCCCTTTCCCTTTCACGGGCAAAAGATGCCGCTGGCGGCCCGCCGGTGAAGTGTGCCCTGCCGCCACCTCCGCCGTCCGGTTTGGGGCCGGAAAGCCGACGGTACCGAGCCTTCCGCCAGCGAAAACGGGGCTGCTGCTCGCCCTGGGGAAAAAATTTGAAGGGAATTGAAAATAGTTATTGCAATATCGCTTTCAATGGCCACAGTCATGGCCCGTGACCAATTCGTCTGAAAAGCAATTCTCCTTGGTCTGCGGAGCGTCCAGCAACCAAATTCCTATCAATAGTTGCTTGAGCCGCCACAAAAGGATTTGTTTCAATGAGCAATAGTTCACTGTCTCCTCGCATTTCAGAACTGCTGCGGTTTGCCAATATGCACCAGCGGCACGCCGAGGCCCTGGCGCGTGCGACTGGCGAAAATTTTAACGTCCTCCATGTGCTTGGGATAAGCCATTACGAGGTGCAGACGCACACGCCAATGCTGGGTGAGTTGCTGAACCCCAAAGGCAGCCACGGGCAGGGAAACATCTTCCTGCGGCTATTTCTGGAACACGTGCGCCAACAATTCCCCGTTGGCGGTTTCGACCCCGCCTCGGCGACCGTCAGGCTGGAATATCCCATCGGCCCGGTGACGGAAACATCCGGTGGTCGAATCGACATTGTCATCCAGGATGGCAGGGGAGAGGCCATCTACATTGAGAACAAGATTTTTGCCAGGGACCAGGAAAAGCAATTGCAGCGGTATCGGGCACGCAATGAAAAGGCGCACCTGTTCTACCTGACCCGATTCGGCGACATGCCAGAGGGTTTCACCAAAGAGCAACTCAAAGAGATCAGGTGCAACTGCATATCCTATGCGCGGGATATTCGCGACTGGCTGGGAGCCTGCCGCAAGGAGAGCGCCTGCCTCCCGCGGGTGCGTGAGACCCTTTCGCAATACATCCATATCATCGAAGAATTGACCAACCAAAGCACCAGCCAACTTATGAACGAGCAGTTGAAACACGAGATTCTCCGGGATGAGGAGAGCCTGGGGGCCTACTTCGCACTTCATGCGCAATACGACGCCGTCCGCACTCAGTTGATCGAGCAGTTCGATGCTCAGTTTAGCGAAATTGGGAAGCGCGCGGGTTTGCCTTTAGTTTCGGCCCCCAAGCCTAAACTGCTCCGCGCAGGCCACCCGGTGTTTTTCCCTGCCTGAATTGGATTTGCTCGGCCTCCGGGTCGCGGTCGGCTTTGATCGGAAGGAATGGCAGGAATGTTGGTTTGGCTTTGCCAGAATGGACACGGAAAAACCATCTGCGATAGAAACCCGGCTTGGTTTGGAATTTGGGAAGCACTTCAAGCGCACTGGCGAAACCAAATATGTGCCCGTGGCTGCGTATTGGGAGTCGCCCTACCGCGGTTGGTGGTATGAGACGTTGCTGGCCATCAAGTCAGGCCAGTTTGCCAAGGACCTGGAGGCAAGACTCAAGACCATGCGGGAAATCTTTGAGCGAGCGCGTGCCAGCAGCGCGCCCAGCGGCGGTTGATTGCTCTGATCCTAAAAAGAGCAGTTGGTCTGTAAAGGGGTCAGTCCCACATATTGGCACTATCCTACTTCCCGCCGCTGCGCCGACAACCGGTTGGACAGGCTCGCGCCCGTCCCCATCTGCCGCCGGGCCGCAATCCACTGCAACGTCATGGTCGTCTCGGCCCGCAACTGGCAAGACCCGTTTCCGCACGGCGTCAGAAACCGCGCGGCAGTGCCAATATGTGGGACTGATCTCTTTATGGATGCGACCCTGATCGCCTTCGCGGGGAGTGGAGGTTACAAACGCGGACTAACTCCGTAGTTGTGGCCTTGCCCGGCTTGGATCATTGTGGCGGCGAAAGTTTGACCCACTATGAAACAAATCAAGAAAGACGAGCTTTATCAGCATCTCGGCGACTTCCTGAAATCGAAGGGCGTTGAGTTCAAACCGGGTGCCTACACCGACCGCATCCAGCGCGGATGTTCGCTGCTTTCCGACGTGATCAATGCCAGCCAGAGCGGGCTCGCACGTGCGAAAGTGGAAACCGAAAAGAAGCTGGACCAGTTGCGCCAGGTAATCCACGAGAAGACCGCGCCCAAAGCGCCGTCAGCCTCCCCGGGATCCGCGAATCCGCCGACCGCCAAGCGGCAACCGACCAAATCAAAGCCTGCTCCCCAAGTGGCGGCCAGCAAGCCGGTGACCCATCGCGCGGCGAAGAAACGGATGGCGTCGTAAACCGGAAAAAGGAACAACCAGTAAAGCGGTCAGTCCCACATATTGACCCTATCCTTCTTCCCGCCGCTGCGCCGACAACCGGTTGGACAAGCTCGCGCCCGTCCCCATCTACCGCCGGGCCGCAATCCACCGCAACGTCGTAGGCGTCTCGGCCCGCAACTGGCAAGCACCCGTTTCCGCACGGCGTCAGAAACCGAGCGGATGTGTCGATATGTGGGACTGCCCCCTTTACAAAAGGGGCGCATCTCCGTTTTTTGCCAGGCCGCTTCCCGCCCGGCAGGGCGACCGGGAATAGCCCAGCGTTTCAACGCTGGGTGGAAGCCGCGCGGGCGGAACCCAGCAATTCCCACTATGGGCCAGATCGGGACGCCGGGTGCGGGCACCCGGCCAACAAGAGGGCGGTTTTGTGGGGGATGTTGGCCCGGTGCCCGCACCCGGCGGGGGTTGAGAGGGCCATCCAGAGAATCACTGGGAAAAATGCCGCGCCCCGTGTTGCCGTAAATTACTCAGAAAGCTGTGGGATAGACTCCGCGATTGCGACGAGTCCCCGCTCCCCGTCGGACGGCGAGAGGAATAAACCGGGGCCGCCTTGGACGCCGCTCCCGGTGATTGGTGGTCTATCCTGCGGCTTCATCAGTAATAACACCGAAGGCAGGTCGGAAGCTGAGGGAGAATCCATTCGTGGTGGAACCGCTTCACCAACGCCCGAATCTTTACCCGGCATTGAGCGCGGGCAATCGCTGGTATCGGACCCATTTCCCGGTGCGCCGCTCGACGTGCTGGACCTGGCACCAACAATCCTCCCACGCATTTCCAGCGTGCGCGGACTATGGACTGGGGCCGGCAGAGGGAGAGCAGCCCAGCACCGATTACGCCGCTGTTTGTGCCCGCTCTTGGCACCAGCGGCACGGGCAAGATTATTCCAGTCCAAACTTGAAATTTGCGGCGGGAGCATTTCTGCGTACCATGTAGTCTATGAACTGGACTAAAGTGTATCGCCGCAACTCCGCGTGGGATCTTGAAGAAGCATTCCGCCTCGAGGGCAGTGAGCAGCGGCTTGAGCGAAGCGAGTGCCAGCGCGGGCTTGTCGAAGCCGGCGGTGGCCTTCCTGCTTCTGTGGCCGAACCGAGGCCCGATCTTTCGACGAAGACATAAGACTATCGCCCATGGACACGTCGCAAGAGCAATTCACTCCGAACCGCGGAGCGCCAGGCAAGCAGTTGCCTGGCAGTGAACACTTGGTTCCTGGCGTAAGTTATGTGGTGAAGTCATTACAAACTTGTGTCCTGGGAGGTGCGATTGTGGCTTTGATCGGGGTGGCGCTCTACTTGGGGATTGACCTCCACCGGTCGGGACGCGAACAAGTCCTTCACCAGTTCAACACGACGCAACTGTTACTGGCCCAGGAAGTCGCCCACGACGTCACCTCCCATCTCAAGGAGTATGCCGAACACCTCGACACACTCGCCCGGCTGACTTCGATCCAGCACGGCGATCCGGAGCGGATTCGCGAAGACTTGGCGCTTTACTCCCCGACGCTGAAGGGAGCGCCTTACGCGACTGTCATAGTCGTCAACACCGAAGGGCGCGTGGTGTATTCGAACAGTGGGCTTGAGGTCGGCGACTTTAAGGCCGGCGAGTTATTCAAATGGAGCAAGCTGAAGAAGAATCAGGGCTTGGTATTCATGTCGTCCTCGAGCCGCACGGCCGTGGCCACTAATGGAACGGTGCCGGGGGCCGTCATCCTCGCCACGCCGCTCTACCAGTCGAGTTGGGATTCCGGCGCTCGTCGCACGGTGCAAACTTGGTCCGGTGCTTTGGTGGTGACGGTGGACTTGGAGAAGTTGCTGGCCGAACACTTGGCCCTGCTGTCGCCCAAGGACACTCACACGCACGTCTGGATTATGGATCATGACGGCACCATCCTGCTCCAGTCTGAACATCCGGAGATGGACGGGAATAATGTCTTTCACCCCCAGTCAAAGTGCGCCCAATGCCATATCTCGTTCGACTACGCCCGAAACATGCTTGTTTGCACGAATGGCACCACAGAGTATCAGCTAAGGAACCAGCCTAGGAAGTTGGCGGCGTACGTTCCTTTCCAGTTCGCCAACGCTGCTTGGATCATGGTCGTCAACGCCCCGTATAGCGAGGTCACGGCCTTTGTGGGGCAGTCATACCGCAAGACACTATTACTGCTGGGCACCGTGATCGGCGCCCTCAGTCTGGCCTCGGTAATGGTTCACCGGACCAATCTATCACGAATTCGGGCTAAGGAGGAAGTAAGGCATTGGCAGCAAAAGCTACAGTTGGAAGAGCAACTGCGGCGGGCGGAGGAACGCTATCGCACGCTATTCGAGCAGTCCCCGGACGGTATTCTTATGCTGGATCCGGAGACGCTGCGCCCGCTCGAATTCAACGCCGCCGCGCACCAGCAGTTGGGTTTCTCCCAGGAGGAGTTTAGCCGGATGAACGCGGGCGACCATGCGGCACAGGGAACACCGGCGGAGACGAAAGCCCGGTTCACGGAGCTGTTACAGTCGGGGAATACCCACTTTGAGATCGAGCAGCGAACTAAGCAAGGCGGACTCCGCACCGTCGAAGTCATTGGGCAGACTCTAAAGCTGGCAGAGCGGACCGTTCTCCATTGCATCCATCACGACATTACCGAACGCAAGCGGGCGGAGGCAGCGGTGGCTGGCCGGAGCGCACAGTTAGAGGCTTTGCACCAGGCCAGCCTCAGCATTTCGGCGGAAACGGAAGTGGGCGTTCTCTTGCAGACTATCACGCACCAAGCGCTGGCGTTGTTCCGTGGCACCTCCGCGGGATTATGGCTCTATCGGCGGGGCAGTGATGAGTTGGAGTGGGTGGTTGGTGCCGGTGACGTTTCCCCGCCGGTCGGCGCTGGTTTGAAGCAGGGGCAGGCACTGGCCGGCCGGTGTTGGGAAAAGGGGACGCCCCTAGTCGTAATGGATCGCCAGCGTTGGGAAGGCGGCCCACCCACCGAGGGCGAGAGTCCGTGGACGGCCGCGATGGCCGCTCCGCTGCGTTGGGGAGAGGCCTTTCTGGGCGTGTTGGAGATTCACTCTGATACCGCCGGTTTCTTCACGCGGGAAGATGCCGCGCTGCTGGGTTTATTCGCTACGCAAGCCGCGATTGCCGTCAAGAATGCCGGTTTACTCGAACAGGTACGCCGCGACGAGAGTATCAAGACCACTCTGTTACACGACGTTAGCCACCGTGTGAAGAACAACCTAGTGCGCTTGCGCGAAATCATCCGGCTCGAACGGGAACGAGTTTTGCCGGCGGCGGCCTCCTCCTATGCGGCACTCGCCGACTTAGAGGACCGGTTGCGCGGCATGGAACTCGTGCATACGATGCTCTCCACTTCGCAATGGCAACCGCTGCCGCTGCGCGAATTGGTGACGCAGATTGTGACCGGGGCGTTGAGCGGTTCGCCGATTCGCGAACGGATTTGCGTCACCGTGCTCACGCCCGGAGAACCGCTCCGAGTCGTGCCAGAGCAGGCCACCGCCATCGCCCTGATACTCAGCGAACTGGTGACCAACAGCGCCAAGCACGCCTTCGCGAATCGGGCTGAGGGCCGGCTGGACGTGCTTCTCCGGGTGGAAGGGGAGACTAATGGCCGTCCCTTGGTTCGGCTAGAGTTTCGCGATGACGGCCCCGGCTGGCCGGAGGACGTTCTCAGCGGGCAAAGCCGGCATGTGGGAATGCACCTGATCCAAGCCAGCGTACGCAGCCCGTTGCGCGGGGAGCTAGCCCTGCGCAATGACCACGGGGCCGTCGCGGAAGTCGCTTTCAAACTGGCCCTGATTGAATGAGAAAATAGAACTATTATGGTCCGAACCAAACCCATTAACGTATTAGTCGCCGAAGATGACGCCCTTGTCTGTGAGGGCACTGCGGGACAACTTACCCGGCTGGGGTATTCCCTGGCCGGCTGTGCCTATGACGGTCCCCAGGCCATCGAGTTGACCGCTGCACGGCGTCCTTCTGTGATCCTGATGGACCTACAGATGATTGATCCCGACACGGGCCGCGAAGACCCCCAGGCCGGGTTTAAAGCCACCCGGCTTATTCAGGACCGTTATCCCACTGCCGTGGTAATGCTGACGGCCCACGAGTCGCCGGACCTCGTGTACCAGGCCAGTGCGGCGGGGGCCAATGGGTACATCGTCAAGCCGGCGGGCGACCTCGAATTGAGTCGCGCCATCACGATCGCGCAGGCTCGTTTCCGGGACTTGGTGGCGTTGCGGCGGTGGAACTCACTCCTGCAATTCCGCAACCGCAAACTACAGTTGGCTCTCGACCAATCAAAGCCTCTGCGCCGCCTGATTACCGCCTGTGCGAATTGCCGGAAGGTTCGCGAAGTCAGCGGCGAATGGCAGTTGTTGGAGTGCTACATCCAAGCCCACACCAGCGCCAGGTTCAGCCACGGGCTTTGCCCGACATGCGCTACGGAACTCTATCCTGACATCTTTCCGAGCGGCCGAGACTTGGAACCAGGGCGCGTGCTTAAGGAGGAAACCGCCGATCAGTAGCCTCCGACGTCCTGAGCCGTAGAAACCGCGTGAGACTGTCGAGGGCCCCTCACTCGTCCTGTCGGGCACCCTCTCCCCATCCGATGGGGCACTGCCGTTTAGTTAGGCGGTTCATGCTTTTTGAAAACTCCAATTCTGGTAGGGCGACGCTCCTGCGGATCCGGCGCTGGGAAAAGGTTCCGAAGGCTCTGCAGGAGCGTAGCCCTACCAGAGCTGGAGTTTTCAAAGAGCATGAACCGCTTAACTAGACGGCAGTGATCCGATGGGGGAGAGAGGGTGAGGTTCCGGTTCATCCGGGAAGTGTGTAACTGAACCTATAGGCAGCTTGGAATGTGGGACCTATGGGAAGGGCGAGCCTGGGGAAGTCGTGGGCTGTCGGAACTAGCTTGCCTTACGGCAGCGACCTATCGGAAAGCCCGGTTCGTAGCGGCTTTGCTTCGAGGGTGTCGAAGATGGCCGTTCGCTTGCTTTCCTCAATGCGCACTTGCGAACGGGGTTTTCCGATAGGTCGCATTTCCAATGGTTTCGACTTCCAGTTACACACTTCCCGGATGAACCATAAAGGGGATGGCGGGTATATTCCTCGTCCAACAGGCGTTGGTAGAAAAGGTTCTCCGCCGAATCCGGGGTGGTGTGGTAGTAATAGCTGGCCGGGGCCATGCCCAGCAGCCCGCATTGGCACCGGACCGACAACGTGTGATGGTGGGGATGGATCCATGCGCGGCGCTGTTCAAGCGAGCAGCTCAGACTTTTTTGGCCAATCCAACTCGACATTCAGTTGGCTGATTTCCTAGTAGAGCCGGTCCCGCAACTCCGCCTCCTGCGTGGCGGCGCGCGCCGCCGCTGGTTAACAGGTCGCTGGTGCCGGTTACGAGCCGGACGTGGTGGCCCAATTCCTCACCCGCTGCCTCTTCTGCATGTTCGCCGAAGACATTGAGCTGCTGCCCAAAGGCGGCTTCACCGAACTCCTGGAAGCCCTGCCGCCCAGCGGCGAAGGCTTCGCGGAAATCATGCGGCAACTCTTCCGCGAAATGAACACCGGCACCGGCCGCGGCATTTCGCTGGTGCTCCGCAAAAGGCTCCTCCACTTCAACGGCGGCCTCTTTGCCAGCGACACCGTCCTGCCCCTCAACGCCCTCCAGCTTGGCCTGCTGGAAAACGCCGCCCGGCAGCATGGGCCAGCGTGGAGCTGGCCATCTTCGGCACGTTGCTGGAACGCACCTTGAACCCCGCCGAGCACCACCAACTCGGCGCGCACTTCACGCCCCGCGCCTACGTCGAGCGCCTTCGTCCTGCCCACCGTCACCGAGCCGCTCCGCGCCGAGTGAGCGAACGTCCGCGCCATCGCCCTGACTCACACCCGCGCCGCCCGGCTCCCGGACGCCTGCGCCGCCGTCAACGCCTTCCATGCGCAGCTTGGTAACTTGAAAGTGCTCGATCCCGTGTGCGGCACCGGCAACTTCCTTTACGTCGCGCTCCAGCAACTCAAGGTGCTGGCGGGTGAAGTCCTCGATGAAGCCACTAAGTTCGGCGAGAGCTTCCGGTTCGAGATGGAGCCATCCACCATTGATCCGCACCAGTTCCTGCGGCTGGAAATCGTGACTATGCACGTTGTCTTCAAGTATCTATTCAATAGCAACCACAGATGGACACAGATAGAACAGACACCAACCAAGGAAACGACGGATGGAGTGAACTCACTGAACCGTGAGTTCCAGGGCGCACTCCGATAGGCACCCATTCGCTTCCCCCCACCTGTGTCCATCTTTGGTTTCAACCTAGAAAGAGCAGTTGATTAACCACCAAGAACACAGAGAACACAAAGAGAACAGTTTGCGCACAACCTTAGACACACCTGATGGGAGATCTAGCTGTCACCTGTAAATAGTTGATTCTCTGCGTTCTTTTGCGGCTCAACTGCTCTTTTTAGGTTCAAGAACCTGGTCCAGTTCTGCGTGCGTGGACGGTCCAGTCCGTCGCTCCAGTCTTGCGGCGCCCCTGACCACATAACCGAATTGTGGGATCTTCTGCACGACGATACTCACGATGACCTGTGGTCGCGAGACGCGACCGCCGCAACTGGCCGGAAAGCCAGGGAAATTCTCGACGGACTCGGCGCCCGCGTGCTCCGCCAGGCGGACGTGCGCGCGGCCAGCCTGCTCTATTCGATCGCGACCCAAGCGGCGTACGAAGTGTCGGCCCTCTACCTCCGGCACCGCGAGCTGTTTGACTAGGCCGCCCCGCACCGCAAGCTCTTGCCCTGCCTGTTGTCCACTCATCCTCGCACGGACGTGGGCAATAAGCAGATGCGCCGCGACGCCGGCCTTGGGGCGAAGACGGATGATGCCCGGCGCGTAGGCGCGAAAGCTTGGTTTCTCACCGACGCCCCGGCAACCGTCTACGCCCGGGCGATCCTCGCGAGCGTACTGTTTAACTGGAATCTCGAACCCCTGGCCCAGCAGCCAGCAAGCTGGCGAGTTTACGATCGGAAGTATCATGTGCGAACCGTGTTGCTACCGTTCCCCAAGTAAGTCGCAGGCCTCGAGGCCTGGCCGGTACCGATCACGCCCGCCAGCGTCCTCGCCTACTGGCGGATCGGCCAGCAGATCATACTGGCGGAGCTGCCGGACTTTCACGAGCGGCCAGAGTGGGAATACTACCGGACCCGCCGCCACTACGCGGGCGGAGCGAAAACCGGTGCCATCCAACACGCGATCTTCAAGGACATCCTGGCCGCGTTGCGCACCATCGCCGGCGCGGGCAAGCGCCCGCCCGCCGCCGCGCGCCAGGGAAAAACGCGCTCCGGTGTTCCCTAAAAACCGGGCTGGATTGCTCCGCATGACAGGGTAGGAGTTAGGCCTGAATTTAACCACAGTCAGTTCTTCGGCCATCCGCGCGGTGGGCTACGATGGTCACACATTGAACAGTAAGTTCCACCGCGGCAAAGTCTATGACCACCCCGGCGTGCCCTATTCCGTCTATGCGGGCTTGATGCAGGCCGCTTCTAAAGACGGTTTTTACAACCGTTACATCCGCGGGAGGTATAAGTGAGCGGTCCACGTCCCGAACCTGGAACTCGACTAAATCCGACCTTTGAATACGAATCGCAACGGCAAAATCGCCCGGCTCACGCGCGCTGTCCGGGAGGAGCTCAACCGCTGGCTCGACAATGGCGAGTCTGGCCGGCAACTGGTCGCCTGGCTCAACGCCCAGCCGGAAGTGCTGGCGGTGGTGGCCACCGTGTTGGGTGGCAGCGCCATCCGCGAGCAGAACCTGTCCGAGTGGAAACAGGGTGGTTACTGGGACTGGCAGGCGCGGCAGGAGGCGCTGGAGTTGGTGCAGCGCCTGGGCGAGGACACAGCCGAGTTGCAGGCCGACGGCCGGCTGCCGCTCACGGATACGCCGGCGCCGTGGCTGGCGGCGCGCTACGCGGTGGCCACGCGGCAAGTGGCTGGCGCGGAAGGCGCGGAGGGGTGGCGGCGGCGGCGCGAGCTGTGCGCGGACGTGGTGGAACTGCGCCGGGGCGACCATAGCGCGGAGCGGCTGCGAATCGAACGCGAGCGGCTCGATCTGGAGCGCGCAGAGTCCAAGGAGCATTTGGAGAAACTGTTTTGAGAGTGGGCCCCAGAGCCGGAGAACAAGGCGAAGATCTGCCCCAACCAACAGACGACGCTCGAGAAGTGCGCCCGCCGGGTTCGTGAAATCTATGGCCTGCCGTAGTCCCCGGAGGCACCGGGGGGCGCCGCTCCCGCCGCCGACGAGTCAAACCCAGTCAAACCAGGTCAAACCGAATTTGGTCCAAGCAGCGCCAGCAGCGCCAGCGAGTCGAAAGAAAACCTATGAATTCCAAGACCAGAAACCAGTGCCGTGGAGTGGAAACCGGCGGGCTTAACGGAGGAAAGGTCCGTGGCGGTGGCTATGGCTCCACGCCCGGCTAACTGAGCGCGGTCGTCGATCCGAACTTCGCCGACAAATGGCAGGCGCAGCATCCGGAGGCCACGCTGGTGCAAGCCGACTTCCGCGCGCGGCACCCGTTGGCACCGCTTCGGGTCCGGCAGTGGCCCGCTGCCGCGCGGCTTTTTCTTCTCCCTGGCAGTTTTGGGTTTGTGAAAGCAGTGGGGCCGGAGGCAAAGCGCCCAGACCTCCCACGCGGTCTGGGCGCACGTCTCGCCCAAGGTCTCCAAGAAACACTAGCGGCCGGGGTCAGCGCGGAAAATCGCTTCCCGCCGGTCGCCGTGATTCGGGACGTGGTAAAGTGCCGGGGTCTTGCACGCGGAGCTTGCGAGCCAGGCCGACTGCAAACCGCCAGCCAGCCGACTGTCAATTAGCGGGACTGCCCACTTTACGGAACTACCCGAACATTTTCGCCGGCGGGGCGCTGGCGCCGGTGGGCGGCTATCGTCTCCCGCCCCTCGGGCAGTTACAGTCGCTCAGAGCTGGCTCTTGCCGGAAGCCTTGTTCTTGGCCCACCGGGCTTTCGCAATGGCGACGAGCTTGGCGCGACCGGCCGGGCTGATGGCCCCTTTCTGCTTGGCCGGAGCCTTGGCAGCAATCGGTTTGGCCGCGGTTGCTTTTGCGCCTGCCCTGACCATCGCCCAGTAGGCTCTGGAGGCGGCGATGATCTTGGCGCGCCCGGCAGCCGTGAGTTGCCCTTTCTTGGGGGCAGCCGCAACCGGGGCCGCTGCGGCCGCCGGTGGAGCTACTGCCGTTTCAGCCGCAACCGGGGCCGCTACGGCCGCCGGTGGAGCTACTGCCGTTTCAGCCACAACCGGGGACGGGGTTCCGCCGAGCACATTGGCAAGTTCCGCCTGGAGGGCTTCGATGTTAGTTTGGAGTTCAGCAGCGCGATGAAGTCGGGCTGCCGACAGGTGTGATATAGTTGTCATGCGCGTCTGAATACCACTATCGGCGCGCTAGGTCAACACCTACTTGCGATTTCCTGCCCGCGCTGTGAGCGTGACCGGATAGACACCCGGCGAAAGCTTCCCAACCCGGTGCCGACCACGGCCCGCCGCTTAACCCGCCGATTGCAAACGCCGATGAAATCGGCGACCGAGTGGAGCACTGGTCTGCGACCGGCGTTTCGCAATCCAAGCCTCCAAGGCCGGTCACCGACCGGTCCCCCCGCCGCAGTGCTACGGAGGACGGGCGCTCCAGCGAAAGCGTGTGAAAAATGCCGGTTACACAAAGTGAGGGATCCCGCCGGGAGTAAAGATAACATGGGGTGGTCGAAGTGCGCGAAAGCGCGCTACCTTTGACCACCTATGAAAACAAAGCCCGCTCCCTCCGTGCCGAGTGAGTCTGGCTTCGTGCAGGCTCCCACCGGCAAAGCCCAAGTGCTCAAGCTGGGAATTGACGTGCATGCCGATCGCTACGGGGTCGTCCGCCAACTCGACGGCAACGCGTCGCCGGCACCGTCCTTTACGCCCGCCGCCTTCCTGGCCGGGGCGAAAACACCGTTCGCCTTGGCAGCGCGGGCTTATGCCTGGCACGAGGCCGGGCCGTTTGGCTACGGCCGGCAGCGGGAACTCACGAGACTGGGGGCCACCAACCATGTCACCCGCCCGCGCGACTGGGATGAGGATGGCCAGCAAGTGAAGACCGACTGGCGCGACGCTCGGTGCCTGGTGCTGGAACTGGACCGCCAGGTGGCCGGCAACCACGACGCCTTCTGCGTGGTGCGGGTGCCCACGTCCGCCGCGGAGCCGGCCCGCCGCGTGAGCCGCGCCCGGCAGAGCCTCCAGGAGGAGAAGCCGCGCCTGGCCGCCCAAGGCCGCAGCACGGCCCTCGACAACGGGCACCGCCGGGAAGGCGAGTGGTTTGCGCCGGCGCTCTGGCAGGACTTGGCCCCCACGCTGCTGCCCAGCGGGCAGCAGGTGCTGGCACCCTTGCCGCGGCTCATGGCGGCCGTCGAACAGGAACTGACGGCGCTGACGAGCCAGGTGGAAGCCGCCGCGCCCGCCGGCAGGTGGGCAGCTACACGGGGATGTGCGCGCGCGAGGACCCCTCGGGCGAACGCCGCTGCCAAGGGCCGATCCACAAGCACGGCAACCCACGGGTACGAGCCACGCTCATCGAACTGACCTGGCGGCGGCTCCAGTTTCAAACCACCTACCGGCCAGTGGCCAAGTGGCAGCCGGTGCTGGCCAACCCCAAGACGACCAAAGCCAAACGCAAACAGATCGTAGTGGCCATGGGGCGGCAGTTCCGCGGGTACTGGTGGCGGGTGCGGACGGGCCGCTGCTCGGCCCCGCAGCTCGGCCTGCGGCTCAAACCCGTGACCGGGGCCGTGGCGGAGACCGTGGCCCGCCCCACCCCCACCTCCTTGGCGCACGCTGCTTCGCGGGTTTCCCCAGGCGGTTGAGCGCCGCGCACTTGGTACCCATGGTGAAGGCGTAAACCGATGAACTTAAAAAGGGCAGTTGAGCCGCAAAAGAACGCAGAGAACGCAGAGAATCAACTATTTACAGGCGACCGCCAGATCTCCCATTAGGTGTCTAAGATTATGCGCCAACTGTTCTCTCTGTGTTCTCTGTGTTCTTGGTGGTTAATCAACTGCGCTTTCTAGGAGGAACCCTTTTGGAGCGGCACGGACTCGTACTGACCC
>CAINDV010001284.1 GCA_903847485.1 uncultured Verrucomicrobiota bacterium | reverse complement strand
GCGTTGAACCAATGAATCCAGAGCAACATAATTGCCCACCGGTGTAGCACCCCCGGTGGGACAAACACCGTCCAACCTACCAAGATTCGGCCGGCTCGCCGCGCGCCGTTCGTAGCCCCGCCGGGCGCTCAGCCCCGCTGAAATCCCGTCACTCTTCAGTTGGTAGTTGACCGTCAAGGTGCGGCCGCTCCCCAGCGAAACGGACTCGTTGGTTGTTGTCCATGCGAAGTTCGGCGCGCTGAGCAGCCGGTAGAAGTTCTTTACCGCGGTGAGGTAGTGGCCCCAGGCATCGCCGTGGCCTTGCGGATACTGCTCCTCGGCAGCGGGCAGGCCGATGGAGCCACTGGCACCGAAAGCGCGGATATTGTAATTGTTTACATGGCGACATCGCCGATCCCGCCAGTGAAATTCGGATACAGGCGGTTGAAGATGGGTGCATTGGTGGTGCCAGTGGCGGCGGAACCGGGGGTGCGTCCGCGCAAGAGACACAATTCCTCTGTCAAGAGATTGGGAATGTCCGCCTGCCCCTCGAAGCAGAACATCGCCGACGCGGCTCGATTGAAGTCCGAGCCGATGCCGATGGTCGGGTCGGAAGCATCGGCGTAGGCCTCGTTACCCATCAGCAGATACAAGTCGCTAAGCCGGCTTGCCGCGAGGATCAGCGCCTGATAGATGTCGTAGTTGCCCGCTGGGTCGTAGGCCAGCGGCGGGGTGCCGTCGAGGCTGAGGTTGATTCCGTAGCGGAAAATCGTCTCGTACAGCTCGATCAATCCCGCCTTCTCTACCGCCTCGCGATTGAAAGGCACCTGCCCGTTCCACAGTTTGCCAGCGCGCGCGATGGGACTTCGCAAATCCACGCCGTTTCTTAAGTCCCAATACCAAGGATCGAACATGTTCAACCCCCGCAAAGCACGTTTGATCCAGCCTTCCGCGAAGGCAGATGGTGTTCCGGTACTCCAAGTGTTGGTTTCAATCACCGAATGTGGCGTAAGGCGCTGATAGAAGCATCGGAAGTAGTTGTCGCTCAGCGTGGCGGGGCCAGGCCCCTGCACTGTTATTTCCACGGCCCCGCGCCCGGCGGGTTCGGCGGCGGGCGCGCCCGCTCGTGAAAGAACGGTGAACGGATACCAGTCATCCTTGCCGTTCTTGGAAAACTCCCACTTGAACGCGTAGTCATCTGGCCGGCCGCCCAGTTCGCCATTGAACCGAAGGGTCAGCTTGTCGGAAACCGGGCTGTCGGTTAGGTGCTTGACCGTCTTGATCGCGCCGGGATGGAGAACTGGCATCACTCTGACCACTTGGAGGGTTGGCAGCGTGTTCTCCTGTTCGCCGATGCTCAGCATCAGCTCGTTTGTGGAGTTGTTCAGGGCGAGCGTGACATAGCCCACCCCCGTGCCCGTGGAGGTTTCCAGGGCGATATCGCCTGTGTCGTAGGGCCGGTCATTCCCTAGAACCTGGGGCACGGCAGAAGTCACCAAGCTGTCAATGGCAGTCTGATAGCTGGCGTTTTGGCTGGCATTGCGTAACCACTCAATGTCCCGCAAGCTGAGGATGTTGGGGAGCACCATCGGCTCGGCATCCGAATCGAATTGCTCGCCAACTAAGGTCAACCGGCGCGTCCCAGGGTTGTAAGTCAGCCGGGTGCGCAGGCTGCTGGGTAACGTGGGGAAGACTTGGGCGGTGCCTTCAGCATCGGTGATTCCAGACGGCAAATTCATATTTTCAACCACGGCGCTCAACTTCGGAGCAAAAAGGGTCACCGAGAACCCCTGATTGCGCCTGAGACTTTGCTGGTAGAGTATGTCCACACTACTTGACAAGAGCGCCGCGCTGCCTGGCTGTAGTGTGTTCGGCAGCAACGTCTGCCCGACATTGAGCCAGTTCTGGCCCTTTAGCACGCTGATGGGTACCGGGCTGCCAATGTCGCCACCGCCGACCTTGCCGCCTGAATACACGAAGTTGGTGCCGGGGCTTTCCGCCACGACGCGGATTACGTCGAAAGCCCATTGGTTTGATGCTTGTTGGTGCTTTAGCAGTACGTATGGAAGCGACGTGGTATTAGTGCCGAGATCACTCCGGGCGGCATAGAGAGCCTGCCCGGGAGTCCAAGCGTGCTCGTCATTAGGATTAAACCCCCGCTGCGAGCTGTCATTCTGGTAATAGAGCATCGGATTCTGATACGTCGGTGGGATGTTCCAGCTTTGCTGGCTGGCAATCACAATCTCTTGGGTGACGTTCGTCCAGCCAGCGCTGTATCGCTTTACCAAAGATGGCCACTGGATGGCGGGGGCGGTGTTCGAGTTCAGATTCCACCACCAGACCTCCAGGGTTCCGGTGTTGACCGGGATGATCTGCTTCGTGGTCCAGGCTGCGTTCCAGGCCGGCGGGTGGGTAGTCTGGCCGTCGTATATCTCGATGTCGTAGCGGTTGCCCTCCGGGCGGTGGATATAGCCGCGGCTGCGTTCAGGATATGCGCCTTGGTGGTAGAGATCGGTGATCTCCTTGCCAATCTCCCAGGCGGTGGGGTTCAGATTGAACAGGCCGTCGCGGTGATCTACCGAGCGCACCACCTGGAATACATCCAAGGTGAAGGTGCTGTTCGTCTGTCTTAGATGGAGCAGGCTCATCCCGGCGGTGGTGGTGTGGAAAGCGTTGTTTGCGGTCCATCCGGCATGGCCGGCCGGGTCCTGGAATGGGATCGGGGTGGCGGTTCGCGGACCGGTTGGGATGATGACATCCGATTCAGCCGTGGTGTCGGTCGCGCGCACATAGATCTGGTAACGGCTGACGGAGGTTGGCCAGACGGCTTGGTATCGGTGCAGTTCGTAGGGCCACTCGATGTTCAAGACCGATTTTCGCCGCCAGAAAACCTCAATGTCCTTCACGCCCGTCGTTCGGTGGATGGCCCAGACGGTCCCATACTGAGGAGAACTGACAGTACTGTGCTGGAACGTGAAGCTATCGGATTCCGATTGCGTATCCACGCCGCGCGACACCCACGGTTTGGCCGCACGCCCCCGTGCCGTGCCAGCGCAACTCATCCGGCGCCAGCGTGAAACCGATGTCGGCAGAGGTCAGCAGCGGTGCCGGACTCAGCGGGTCCGGCTCTCGCAAATCCACGACTTGGACTCCCAGGAAGTTTGTTCCCTGCCGATACTCCAACAGGACCAAGCCCATCCGTTCCTTTGCCCGCAACTCATCGCTAAACCGTGCCAAGTATGGCGAATTGGTTGCATTCAGGGGAGCCGGATTGACCACCCCGGGCGCGGCCGGCACGGCATCATTCCAGTGCATGATGATCGTGGGGGCCGCCGCCACGTTGACAATTGGTGCCAGGGTATTGGCGGGGTCCAACAGTGACCGCCCTTCCGAATGCGTGTGGTAAAGCCCCACCGCCGGGTTCGTTGGATTGGCGGCTGGGCGGATATAGCCCGAATTCCGAAGTAGACCGGCGTTTTGCGGGTGCCGGCAGCCCCAGGTTTCAGATGTGACCGCCCCCCAGGACCAGCCGGTCCTCGGGTGGCACCAACTTCGGCGAAGGGTATTTCAGCCAGTCCAAAGCCGCGTCCACCAATGGCT
>CAINDV010001283.1 GCA_903847485.1 uncultured Verrucomicrobiota bacterium | reverse complement strand
GTTCCTGTATGACTTGAAGTTCACACTCTCCAGCGGCAAAGAGAAGATAGACGAACTAAGGAGCTATTTCGGGCTGCGCAAGATCGCCATTGACGGACGCAAGATATTGATCAACGGCAAACCCGTTTTTCAACGGCTGATCCTCGACCAGGGTTTCTATCCCGACGGCCTCTGGACAGCGCCATCGGACGAGGCGCTGAAGAAAGACATTGAGATGTGCCTAGCCTGCGGTTACAACGGCGCACGGCTGCACCAGAAGGTTTTCGAGCCGAGGTTCTTGTACTGGGCTGACAAGCTCGGATATGTAGTATGGGGCGAGTATCCCAACGCCGGTTACGGCAACCAGCGCGAAGGTTTCTCAACCTATGTCAATGAATGGACTGAGATTCTTTTGCGTGACAGGAACCATCCGTCAATCGTCGGCTGGTGTGCCTTCAACGAAAACTTTGAGGACTCTGGAGAGCTTCAGCAGATGATCTGGAACGTCACCAAGGCGGTGGACTCTACGCGGCCTGCGCTGGAGGCCAGCGGTTGGGCGCACACACTGCCTCACCCTGAAGTCAGGGACGCGCATGATTATACCGGCGAGCCGGAGCGATTAGGTAAGAAATGGATGAATTACTTCTCCGGCACGGCGGAAGGACCATATCCTCCCGCGCGTTATTTCAACCCGTCAGCGTCACAGACTGACCGTGGCATTCCGTTTATGATCAGCGAAATCGGCGGCATAGGATGGGCCACCGAGGGCGGTTGGAGTTACGGAACGGGGCCAAAGACGCTCGATGAGTTCTATGTCCGCTACCAGGGAACCATTGATGCCATGCTTGACAACCCGAACCTGTTCGGTTTCTGCTATACGCAGTTGACCGACATCGAACAGGAGAAGAACGGGCTGTACTACTATGACCGTAAACCGAAGTTTGACGTGAAGAAGCTTCATGAGATTACTTCGCGCCCGGCAGCATACGAACGCGGTGAACCGATGGCACACAAACCTTCCGCGAACATCATCTATGCCCAATGGGAAGTGCTGGTTGGTGCCGTGCAGGACGGGAAGATGAGCACGCCCTATAATTACGTCCTGGAGAAGCCAACTGACAACTGGATCTCGGAAGGGTTTGATGACAATTCGTGGAAAACCGGACTGGCCCCGTTCGGACATGGTTCCGGGAAAGTCCGGACAGAATGGACAACTGGGGACATATACCTCAGAAAGACTTTTGAATATGACGGCGGCGATTTGAACAAGGGTGCCATCGTCATTTGTTATGACGAGGACACCGAGGTCTATATCAACGGTCAAAAGATACTTGGCGTCAAGGGATTCGTCGGCGACTACCAGCTCCACCTGGTGACGGAGCCGTTAAAGACGGCTTTGAAGAAAGGCACCAACACCATCGCAGTGCATACCCACCAGACGCGGGGCGGTCAGTATATTGATCTGGCGCTACTCGTGGATTAGTCGGTTTCAGGAATCACACCCATATTTGACTCAACCAAACCCTGTGCATGAAAGGCCTATAGGTACTGCGTCATAAGTGGGTGCAGGAGGGCCAGGGCTGGCCGGTAGCAAGTCCTTTGCGTGAGGTGAGATAGTAACACTGGAGACTCACTTCCGTGGGCCGATAGAGGGCCAAATAGAGGGCTTGGGGAAAGCAGCGTTCGGCGGCTTTGGCTTTCGTTTCCCGCTGGTCCAAGTCTTGGCGGTAAGCGCGGATCACATGGGGGTCTTCGCTGTCTGCCTCTTGTTTGAGGGTGGCTTGAAGAGTGGTAGTAAGTTGTGCATGATACAGATAGCGATGACTGAGGCATCAAATCACTCTACTGGAGGCTCAGTCGTACGCTGGCGGGGCCGTGGAGGCGCTTTAAAGGGCATCCTAGGTGCGCCTTCGCGATTCAGTCGAAGGCCCAACTGTCCCGCCGTTGGACCGGGTCTTTGGCAACGGCATGAGAGGCGAGATACACCGCGCTCTGTACGAGTTTGCTGTCGTCGTCCTTCT
Source organism: uncultured Verrucomicrobiota bacterium (assembly GCA_903847485.1). Lineage (GTDB taxonomy): Bacteria > Verrucomicrobiota > Verrucomicrobiia > Limisphaerales > JAJXZI01 > CAINDV01. The sequence goes on along the minus strand of CAINDV010001283.1, from coordinate 3,646 downwards.
TGATCACGGCATAGTCGCCCAGCAACCCCGCCACGTCGGTTGCCTCCAGCCCAGCTTGCAGCCACCGGAAGTCGGACAACAAGGCGCGCACGTCGTGGTCGCGTCCCGCTTCATGCAGATGCCAGGGCAGGTGCTCGAAGGAGTAGCCGTCGGGCTTGAGCGTGTGCCAGCCGTCCGGAGCGGTAGCGCGGCAGGCATTGACGAGGCGGTCCTGAAGCGCCCGCGCGGCTGTCGCCCACTTGCTTGAGCACATAGCTTCGCTGGACATCGTGTAGGGTCAGCAGGCCGCTCTCACTTTGGCGCACGAGGGAGAGTTGGCGGAGGCGGTCCCCGGCTTCATCTGCTTCCGCCGGACGCAGCTCCAGCGGCTGCCAGATGGTCCGCAGCACGGCGGCGGGGATGGCGGCGTCTTCCGGGAACACCGCAAAGTCCAGGGAACGCTCGCGCTAGGCCCAGAACCTTCTCCGCCGCCAGCGCCTCCACGCTGACCTCGATGGCCCGCAGCAGGTGGGGATACTGGTATTCTGGGATGTGCTGCTCAAAGCGGTCGAGTTGCTTTTCGCGCAGGCGGGCCAGCATTAGTTGCAGCCGGTCCCGACGCTGTTCGCCGGGGCCGTTGGCCTGAGCGCCCATCATCGTGATGGCCAGCGGTAGTTAAAGAAATCCGCTCTTTTTACTGTCCGTTTTATCGAAACAAGCCCACGTCATTCGTGCTTCGGAATTCAGGATGAAGATGGAGACCGGCGCGACGCTGGTACTACGCCGCCATCGCCCGGCCAGCCAGCCAGCCGGTCGTCCAGGCGGCTTGGAAGTTGAAACCGCCGGTAAGGCCGTCAACGTCTATAAGTTCGCCCGCGAAGTAGAGACCTGGTACGAGCCGGCTTTCCATCGTCTTGAAATTGACCTCGCTCAACCGCACCCCGCCGCAAGTGACGAATTCGTCCTTGTTCAGACTCTTGCCGCTGACGGTCAGTCCGGTTCGGATGAGTTGCTGCACAAGTTGATGTTGGGCAGTGCGCGAGAGTCCGGCCCAGCGCAGTTCCCGCGAGAGGCCCGCCGCCAGCACCAGCTTTCCCCACAATCGCGCGGTGAGCGGCGGGATCGGGCTGTTGACTACCAAGCGCGCCGATTGCGCTTGCCGACGGGCTTGGAGTTGCGCCGCGATTGCTTCCACGCCCAGAGTGGGCAACCAGTTCAGGTGCAGCGGAAACTGGTAGTTCAATCCGTGCAAAATTCGCGCGCCCCACGCGGAGAGCCGCAGAATGACCGGGCCGCTCAGCCCCCAATGCGTGAAGAGCACCGTGCCCCGTTCGCGCAGGCCGTGGCCGGGTACCGAGACCTCCACCGAATCGAGGACCACGCCGGCCAACTCCCGGACCCAGGGCGTCTCTAGGTTGAAGGTGAAAAGTGACGGCACGGGCGGCTCCAGCGTGTGACCCAACGAGATCGCTAGTCGTCCCAACGCCGGCACCCGGCAACCGCCGGTGGCCAGCAGGAGCCGGTCGCACGTCAGCGTTTCGCCGTCCGCCAGCGTCAGCTCGAAACCGCCCTCCGCACGGCCGCCGACCCGCTCCACGCCGCAACCGGCGCGCAGCGTCACGCCCGCCTGGCGCGCGGCGTCCAGGAAGCAATCCATGATCGTCTGCGAGGAATCGGTGACGGGAAAAAGGCAGCCATCCGGCTGAGTCTTGAGCTTTACGCCGCGGCGTTCAAACCAGGCGATTGTGTCGCGCGGTTGGAAGCTGTGGAAGGGACCGCGCAGCGCCTGTCCGCCCCGCGGATAATGGGCGGCGAGGTCGCGCGGGTCGAAACAGGCGTGCGTCACGTTGCAGCGACCGCCACCGGAGATGCGTACCTTGGCGAGAAACTGCTGGCCTTTCTCCAGCACCACGACTTCTGCGCCCGGCAACGCCTCGGCGCAGGTGATGGCCGCGAAAAAACCCGCGGCCCCACCGCCAACGATCACCAACCGTCGTGAACTCATGCGCGCGAGACTAACAGAGCCGGTCCCCAATGTCCGGTAATCCCGAAACCAGACGCGCGAAGAACCTCATCCGCGCGCTGAAAGAAACCTCCGGTCACGGCGGCGGCGCGGTCCCTTGCCCTTTCGTCTCATCCACCGGCGCGATCATCACAACGAACTCGCCTTTGAGTGAACGCTGCCGGGTCAGCGCCACGAGTTCCGCCGGTTGGCCACGCAGGTACTCTTCAAACTTCTTAGTCAGCTCCCGTGCCAGCACCACCGTCCGGCCGGGAAACACTTCCACCAGTTCGTCCAGGAGTCTGGCGACCCGATACGGCGATTCGTAGAGCACCAGCGTCCCGGTGACCGGGCGAAGTGCCTCAAGCTGCTTGCGCCGCTGCCCCGATTTGTGCGGCAGGAAACCGATGAAATGAAACTCGTCCGTCGGCAGACCGCTGGCCGTCAATGCCGCCACCAAGGCGCACGGCCCCGGCACGGCTTCCACCCGCAACCCCGCCGCCCGTGCCGCCCGCACCACGCGCTCGCCGGGATCGCTGATGCCGGGACTGCCGGCGTCCGTGACCAGCGCCACCTTTTCGCCGCGCTGGAGCCGGGCGAGAATCTCCGCGCCGCGCCGCGCCTCGTTGAATTGGAAGTAGCTGAGCATCGGCCGCGAGATGCCGAGGTGGTGCAGGAGTTGGCCGGAATGCCGGGTGTCCTCGGCGGCGACGACGTCGCATTCGCGCAACACACGGATCGCCCGGAGCGTGATGTCTTCCAGGTTCCCAATCGGCGTGGCGACGAGGTATAGCGTGCCCGGAATCAATGGCGGCAAGGTCGGTTCCATATCTTGAGCAGAGCAAAGCGCGTCACGCCTGGACCACTTGCGTCGTGCGGAAATGGGCCTTGGAAACGGAAGCGAGTTTGTCGGCCCCAAATTGCGCCACAAAGCTTCGCGCCGCCTGGATGACGGCGTCCGAAGCGCCTTTCGGGAACGGCTGACGGTAAGTTTTCTCCAAGCCCTTGAGCCGCTGGACGAATTCGTCGCGCGCCAGGATGGAGGCAGCGGCCACGGCGGCGTCTTCTTCGGCGCGGTGCTTCTGGATCAGCTCGATCTCGCGTCCCAGTGGCAGGAGCGCGCGTTCGACGGTGGAATGGCTGCGGGCGAATTGATCGCTGATGGCGCGCACCGGCGGCGGCACGAGGCGGTGCTTTTGCTGGAGCAGGTTCTCGATGACGCGAGCATGGCCCCAGGCGAGGATCTGGTTCACGGAGCCGAGCTTGGCGTGGAGGCGATTGTAGGCTTCGTTGCCGATGGTCACGACGGTCTGCACACAGCCCGGCGTGCGGCGGATGGTCTCCGCCAGATCGGCGATGCGCGCGTCGCTGGAAATCGCCTTGGAATCGCGGATGCCGGCGTCTTCCCAAGCCTTGATGACGGCGGCGTTCACGTAGGCGCCGGCGATGCACAGCGGGCCGAAGAAGTCGCCCTTGCCGCTTTCGTCCACGCCGATGCGCGGCAGGAGGAGGTCGGGATTCAGGATGGTTTCGTAGCCGAGCCGAGCCTCCTTGAGAATCTCCGGCTCCAGCACGAACTCGACGAACTCCTGCGTGCCTTTGCCCTGCACGACGAGCTTGCCGCTCTGGTAGAACACGACGTTCACGCCCGCTTGCTCGGCGGCG
>CAINDV010001282.1 GCA_903847485.1 uncultured Verrucomicrobiota bacterium | reverse complement strand
CCTCTTTCTCCCAGACAATTCCGTAAAGATCCCCATTGCCAATGATGAGGCTTTCGCTTTGCCCGGCGGTCATTTGTGACACTGCCACCCTGGCATCTTGCAACGCTTCGGGGTAGGGAATCACCGATTTTCCAGCGAATTTAGCCCCGTGCGCTGGTGCGGTCCATTGCAGAGCGCCGAGAAGCATCGCCAGGTTGGCCAGAGCGGTTTTGCACTTTTGTTTCATATTAGTATTCTGGATGCTTAGCGTTTCAGTTCTTCTGTTGTTGACTGACCAAGGCTGACCTTTCCCGGTTGACCCTGCACTTCCACTTCGGCCAAGGCTCCCGGACATGCGGCGGGCAGGTGCGCGAAGGTGAGCCGGAGGAAGCGCCCACTGACGCCGGAAGCGAGTTGGTCCGTTCGCTTCTGATCCGTACTGCCAGTCTGCGTCTGGTCGGCGGCTAGGGTCCATTGCTGCGCGTCTTTCGAAACTTCAATTCGGTAGCGGAAATTCCCCTGGGCAGGAAACGTCGTGCGCACTCGCTCCAAGCGGCACACGCTCTCCAGATCCACCTGCCACCAGACGTTTGTGTCCGTGCGCCGGGGCTCCCAAAAGGTGGTTTCGATTTCATCGTTGGCAAGGCGCGCGGTGTGCTGCGGCGATTCGGTGCTCGCGCGGGTCGGGCGTTGTGCCGCGACGTTCACCCGCTTTTCGGTGGAGGAAGCCGCCACGGTCGGCATTTCGAGGCGGAGGTACGGGCGCGGCTGAACTGGCGGTGTTTGGCCGGCGATGAACTTGGGCTCGCCCAGTGACCGAATCGTGATCGTCGCCTCGCGCAATCCAGGGGACGTGGCGCGGATAACGCTCTCGCCCGCATGATAGGACCGGAATTCTATCGCTGCCTGTCCGTCGCGGATGGCGATGTCCGACTTAGGATCGAATGTGATAGCTGTTCCAGTGGGAAATTCTCCCGGCCCAGCCGCGAGGCTCAACGTGACGGGCGGTGAATTGCTCAACGCATTGCCATTCGCATCCACCACGGTGACGATGAGTTGCGCGTCGTCCGTGCCATCCGTGGATTGTATCGTCGTTTTGTCCGCGCTTAATCGCAACGCATCCGGCGTGCCACCTCTGGGCCAATCGGGCGGTGGAACTTTTCGGTATTCGTTGCGGTACCAAAAGAACATGCGCTTCGGCAGGCGGAAATAGTCCACGATGCCCATCTGTCCCATCGTCCCGGCTATGCTGCCGTGATCGAAGCCGCACCAGATGGCCTCGCCGCTCCGCCACGGGAATTTCTCCGGCTGCAAGTCACCCCAGCCCGGCTCGTATTTGCCGGGGCGGGCCGCGACGGTTGAGCCGTATTCACTGACGACACTGGGAATGCCGGGATTGAGAAATAACCGCGCGCCGTCGCCGTTGTACCCCGCGATGTCGCCCAGTTTGTCAATTTCGCCCCGCTGGCACCCGCCGATGGCCGCAGGCCGCGTGGGATCGAGTTCATGGCTCAACTGCACCAACTCGCGCAGGAACTCGCGGACGCGCGGCAGCGTGCTGTTCTCGGTGAAGAACACCTCATTATCCATGCTCCAGGCGATGATAGAAGGATGATTGCGGTGGACGCGGATCATGTCGCGGAGGCTGGCTTTCACGCTGGCTTCGAATTCAGGGCCATCGGCCGGGTTTGGCGGATACGCGCTGGCATCCCAGCCGCCGTCTGGCTTGAAGCCGCCGATGCCCCAGAAACAATTCTCCGACCAGAACAACATTCCGAGGCGGTCACAAGCTTCGGAGAACGCCGGGTCATGGGGATAATGCGAGCCACGGATGAAATCAAAGCCCGCTTCTTTCATCAGGCGCACATCGCGCTCGAAGCCGGAGTTGGCAACGGCATCGCCCCAGCCGGCGTGGTCTTGATGCACATTCGCGCCACGAACATAGAAATGCTTTCCGTTCAGGAAAAAGCCCCGGTCCGCCGTCCACTCGAACCAGCGAAAGCCAAATGGAGTTTCGAAATCATCCACCGGCGTCTCACCTTCGTAGACCCGGCTCACAACGTGATAAAGGAATGGATGGTCGGGATGCCAGAGCTTCGGCGTGGCGATTGCCCCACTGGCTTGATCCAGGGTCAGGGTTGCGCCCGGGGCAATGGTTTGCGTCGAGGTCAGGCTGACGATGACCTTGCCGTCCGGGTCGCGAATGGCGGTGGCCAACCGGAACGATCTGGCCTCCTCCGCGTCGTTACGGATTTCCGTCTTCACGTTCATGGTGGCAAACTGCTCCGAAACTTGCTGCGTGGTGACAAATGTCCCGAACCACGTAACATGCAATGGCGAGGTGACGACCAGATGGACATCGCGATAGATGCCGCCGCTGAAGACGTGTTCGCCCGCGCGAGGTGCAAGGCGCGGATTCCAGCGATTGTTCACCCGCACCGCCAGCAGGTTTGTCCCAATCCGGATCTGGTCGGTGATGTCAAAAGAGAAACCGGTGTACCCCCCCTGATGCCGGCCCACCGCTTTGCCGTTGACGAAAATCTCCGTGTCCTGAAATGCGCCCTCGAACTCGATGAATACGCGCCGATTGCGCCAATCCGCGGGCGCTTCAAATGCTTTTCGATACCACCCGTAACCGATGTAGAATTTATCCGAGAGAAAATATGGCAGGCTGAATGAATGAGGCAAGCCAACCGCCGACCACATCGAGTCATCAAACGCCGCGGCCTCTGCACCCGGGTGATCACCGAGTCCAAAGCGCCATTCGCGATTGAAATTCAATTGCTGGCGAACAGCCCCCGGCGCCTCCTGCGCAGCGCCTCCCCTGATGGCCATCGCCATCCCGAGCCCCATCATGATGGCCAGCATTCCCGGAATCCGCATGGTTGAAACTGCTTTCATGATATGTTCCTTACGATCCTTGTTCTGGCGTCAAAGCACTGTTCAGAGTGGCGGTTCTTCCGCCCTTTAACTTGATTTCCACGACCTTGTCCTGGTACCTTACTCTGTACAAACCGTCCTGCTTCGGGTGTAGGGTGGCTTTTAACAGTTTCCTGTCCTGCCATTGAATATCCACCTCGATATTGCCCCGGGCACGGAAACCCTTGACCGTGCCACTCGCCCAGGCCTTTGGCAGGGCGGGCAACAGGCGAATAACGGGAAACGCATCGGGCGCACCGTTATCCGGGTGGCTTTGCAGGAGCATCTCGGCGATGCCTGCGGCGCCGCCGAAATTGCCTTCAATCTGAAACGGCGGACAGAAGCAGAGGAGATTTACCGCTGATCCAGCAGCGTCGCTGGTAGGATTCAGCAACATTGTCAGCAGTTTGTGCGCGCGGTCCCCGTCTTGGAGGCGGGCCCAGAAGTTCATCTTCCACGCCAATGACCAGCCAACGCCAACATTATCACCGCGGGCCTCAAGGCTCTTGCGGGCGGCGGCGGCGAGATCCGGGGTGCCTTCGATCGTGATTTCGTGATAGGGGTATACGCCGTAAAGATGGGAAACGTGGCGATGGGTTGGGTCATGCTCACCGTAAGGTTCCAGCCACTCCTGCAAGCGTCCATCCGGGCCGATTTGATTGGGCGCAAGTTTAGCCCGCTTGGCCAGGAGCTCTTGGCGCAAGTCAGCGTCCACACCAAGAATCTCCGCCGCCTGGGCAGTGTTGCCAAACAGTTCACGCAGTTGCTGCATATCAATCGTCGGCCCCATACATAGATTGGCTCTGCGTCCGTCGGACATGATAAATGCGTTTTCCGGTGAATTCGACGGCCCGGTCACCAGCCAGCCGTGTCTTGGTTCCTCCATCAGGTTGTCCAGATAGAACTGTGCGGAACCTTTGAGGATAGGATACATCCTCGCCAGGTAAGCCTTGTCGCGCGTGTAGTCATAGCGGCTCCATAGGTGTTCGCAGAGCCAGCTTGATCCACCCGTCGTAGCCCCCCAGTCAGCCTGTTCGCCCAGCGAGGTAAAGCCCCACGGGTTTGTGATTACATGTGCTATCCATCCGCGGGCCTTGTAATAAGCCTGCGCGGTTTTGGCGCCGGGACCGACAAGAGACCCGATCAACGCGTCGAGAGGATCCTGAAGTTCAGCCAGATTGCCTACCAACGCGGGCCAGTAATTCATCTGCACATTGATGTTGAGGTGCCAGTCGGCATTCCAAGGCGTCTGGATCTCCTCGGCCCAGATGCCTTGAAGGTTCGCCGGCAGCCCGCCGGGGCGCGAAGAACTGATCAGCAAATAGCGGCCAAAGTTGAAATACAATCCCGCCAAGGCGGGATCGGTCGCGCCTTTGGAAAAATCCTGAAGTCGCCGATCGGTTGGCTTGTTCGTGATGTTGTCGCTGGAACTGTTTCCAAGTTGCAGCGAGACACGGTCAAAATACTTGCGGTAATCCTTGCGCTGCGCTGCCAACAAAGCGTCATAGCTTTTGGCCGCTGCGCGATCCACATCCTTCCGGGTGGCGGCGAGCGGGTCCGCTGTCTGGCGTCCGCCGAAGCCGCGATAGTCGGTACCGGCAGCGACCAGAATCATGACCTCGTCGGCATTCTTCACGCGAAGCTCATTCCCCTGCGCTGTAACGGTGCCAGCTTTGGCCACCACCCGGACACGGGTGACGTGGGTCAGGCCTTTGCCCCCGCGCCCGTCATTGAGGGTGCCCGTCATCAAAAGCTCATCGTTTCCGACCCCCATGGTTGTGAAGCGCTCAGCACGATCGAGAATCATTGCAAAACTGATTCCGGCCGGCTTGGAACAGATAAGTCTGGAAACAAGCACCTCATCCGGCGCGCTGACGAAATGCCGCCGATCGAACTTCACGCCATTGATCTCATATTCAACCCCGGCCATGGCGCTTTGCAGGTCGAGGGTGCGACGGTAGCCTGTCGGGTTGGACATTTTCGCCACAAGGTTCGCTTCACCAGAAGGGACTGCGGCCCGATGCTCAAAGCGGAGGCGCAGGTTGCCCAGGACTTGATAGCAGCCATACTGAATGTTCGCCCCAACCGCAGCACCGGACCCGGGCGGCACACAAGTGAAATGCTGGTTCACCAGTGCCTCCGCTTCAGGGTTCTTGCCTTCTCGCAGCAAGCGGCGGATTTCGGGTAGATAGGCATGTGATCCGTCGCGGTCCGCATGTTGCGGCGAACCTGACCAGACCGAGCTTTCGTTCAGGATGATTCGCTCCTCGTCCACGCCGCCAAAGACCATCGCGCCGATCCGTCCGTTGCCGAGGGGCGCGGACTCGTAAAAGCGGGTGGCAGGTTGCTGATACCAGAGTTTCAGTGCGGCTTCCGTCTCCGCTCGAACACAACAGACCATCGCCAAAAGCGCAACTACCGGTGACACCGTAGTGGTCCTGGGTAAAGCGATCCGCCAACCGCAACAAAAGAGTCGGCGTCCCGAACTGGCAGATGCATTTGATAACATGTTTCGCATAGTCGTCTTGAGTTGTGGCTTAGTACATCCACAGCCGGTAAAACCGCTCGAACGAGCCGGGTGTGTTTGTGAAAGAGAAACGGCCGTAGGCGTCGAACTGGTTTGTACTCCAGCGTGTCCAGTTGGGTAACGGCGTAGTCAGATTGGTATTGCTCAAAACATAAAACGTCGCGCCCGGCGCGCCGCCGGCGCCAGCAAGCACGATGTTGCCATCGGTGACTACTGCTGCCCCGAAGGCTGGCCGGTTCGTGGTGATCTGGGCGTAGGGAATGATCGGCGGTGCCACCGCAGTCCAGCCGAGGTAAGCGAGGTCCAAGGCGGTATCATTCCAATCGACGTATTCCGAATCCAGCACCTGCGGTTCAGTGCGCCCCACAAGCGCACTTTTGTTCAACCCGAGGCGAACCTGACCATGCACATCTGCACGGGTCGAACCCGGATAACCCAGCAGGATCAACCCCAGCCGCCCACCGGCCGTGCCCAGCACTCCCGCTATGTCGGCCTCGTGATTCCCGTTCACTGCCATCTTGAAATTGCCACTGGGGGGCGCAGTAGTGTCAATGAGTGCCGCCACCTTGCTGGGCGACTGATAGCTGGTCATCCAATTGGCCATGTAATGCTGCAAATGCACCCGGATTTGTCCGCGCGCCCAAGCGCGATTGCAGACATCGGTATATGCGGCAGCGTTGGTGGTCGTTGGGCGGAAGATGCAATTCGTGACTCCCATCAATTGCATCTTGTCGAACACGTCGTTGATGATGGCGATGGAACGGTGGTAATTGGCCGACAAGCCGTCGCCCGGTGTGCTACTGTCCGTCAGGGTGAGGCCAGGGTAATTGTTCAGGTCGGAACTGAAATCCACTACGAGTTGCACTTTGCGGGCGGCGAGCCATTGTGCCTCGCGGACACACTGGGCCGGATCGCGATAGGCGAGGTATTTGTAATCCACTTTGACGCCGCCGAAATACCTCCAAAAGTTCGTCTGCGAGCGAAGTGTGCCGGGCAAGTCGGCGGTGTCCGAAACACCATAGAACCGTGCCGCGTTGTTGGAGTGGGTAGTCCAGTAAGTTTCCAACGGCAGGGTGATCGGCAAACCGGTCAAAGCGGTCGCGCTGGAAGCAATCCAGGCGGCGCGCAAATCCCGATAAATGGAATCCCGCGCGACATGCTCCGCGTCGAGAATCTGGATGACGTTGCGGCTGCGCACCGGCGAGAGGGCCATCGCCGCGCCGTTGACTGGCGGCGAAATGAGGATCAAGCCCAGTTGTCCGCCGGCTTGGACCAACAAACTCTCGACATTTCCGGGCGCGTCGGCAGTGTTGGCCGCAAACTTGAGATTGGCTGCGCCCACGGACGAAATGAAATTCAACGTAGCCACCACGTCCGGCGTCCAACTAGTTGTCCGATGCCTAAAATGCACCGTCATGCCCCGCGCGGCGGCGTTCGCGCACAACGCCGAGATACCCGCCTTCACCGCCGCAGCCTGCCCAACCGGAACCTCTTCCGCCGTGATGATCACGTCGTTTGCCCGGCCTAATACCGTCAGCTTGTCCATCACTCGGCTGAACTCGGCAAGGCTCTGTTGATAGTTCGTGCCCGAAGCGTTCGTTTGCAGCGTCAATGATCCCGTCACGAAACCACCGCTGAAATCGGTGACGAAGCGCACCTGTTGCCGTTTCAGCCAGTTGATCGGTTCCCGGAGCTGTGTCACTCCGTCATTAATAAAATCCAAGTCAGTACTGCGCACGCTAGCCCAATCCAGCTTCACGCCGTCGAAGTGCTCAGAGAAGGTGAACCAGTTCAGCAAGGTATCCTTCAGGTTGCACAAGGCCAGGACGGTTACCATGCGGTTGAGCGGACGGGCGGGGGGTAGGTTCGAGCCCAGCACGCGGACGGTGTTGGTTTCGGCGACCTGCACGCGGAACAACCGGATATCGCCGCCGAAGATGTTGGAGCCGCTGGACAAGCCACCGTTGTTATTCTCATAGCCTAGCGGCCAGTAGCCCAATTCGTTTGTCATGGATCGGCCCAGATCCAGTTCGGTAAGATTAGTGATCGAGCCGACGAGCGAAGTGATCTTAAAGGACTGGCTGGCGAGCGAATTGTTGTGGATCCCTACGTAATACTGGCCCTGGGCTTGACGGCAGGTGACATAGCCGAGTTGACTGTTGCCGACGCCGAACAGCCGCTGGCTGGCCAGACGATTGTCGAGCAGGCGGCGCACATGCGCCATCAGGACGTAAGGCTTTGGGAGCGCGGTGTTGTAGCCCCACGCATAGGGCGGGTGCAAACTCGTCAACAGGGTATCGTTAAGTCCAAGCGGGCTTAGCAAAAGCGTGATCCGGCCTGCGCCACGCGGGATGTCAATGACAGCCGAGGAACCACCATAACTCGCCAGCACTTGGTAGCCGGCCGGGAGTAGTCCGACGGTGACGGAATACAGTTTCCCGGAGTTGGATTCCGTGCTGGTTGTTGAATCAACCCAGGAGACCACTCCATTGGCTGCGATCGTGATCTGACTCGGACCAATGCCAAACTCAGGCCAGAGGCGGCGTGCGTTCTCTCCCGTGACAATGAAGTTCCCTCCAGCCGCGACAAAGGCTTCCACCTTGTCCCGCAGTTCGGAGTCGGCGGATGGGAGATTGCCGGCGGCAATGACCACGCCGTAGCGACTTAGCACAGGCGCAGTCACATCGCTCAACAACGTGTCTGCCATGTCACCATACGGCGTATCACTTAGGCCTCCGAGTTCATTCTGGAAAAAGCCGTTGGCCTCGTAGTCCGGGTAGAGCAGCGAGAAGACATTGTGCGTCAGGTGGTCCCCGACGCCATAGTCAATGGCATTCCAGACATAGTAATTGCCGCGATTGTATTGGGCGGGCATCCAGCCGGAATAGAAGTCCAGGAGCAGCGCCACAGGCGTATGCATGACGCCGGGGCGGCCATACTGGTTGACGGTTTGCACCATGGCCTCCTGAACTATGCCGATGGGCGAAACAGTGTTTTGAGACGTGCGCCAACTGCTTTCGAAGCTGAGACTGTTACAGCCATAAAGGTAGTGCGTGAACATGAGCCGCCGCATCAGATTCAGGCTGTTGCCATTCGTCGCCTGGGATGGGTAAGTCTTGTAATTCGTCTGCGGACCTTCCCGATCCCAGTCGGTGCTGAAAACGGAGGCGTTGCCGAACCAGGGCACGCCGTATTGTTTGCCCGCACCGCGAAGGAAGGAGTAAT
>CAINDV010001281.1 GCA_903847485.1 uncultured Verrucomicrobiota bacterium | reverse complement strand
GCGTTGTTGGACGTCGGCTCGGCAAAAGGCAAGTAGCGTGGCACTTCCTTGGCGAAACCGATCTGACCCAGGAAGGCGATGAAGCTGGCGAGGCCGCCAAAGGGCGAGATCGCCTTGGGCGTTTCGTCCAGCACCAGCTTGGTATCGCCGAAGAGCGAGGTGATTTCGGTGGGAGTGATTTTGTGCGGGGTCTGGTCGGGTGTTTTAAGCATCTACCCCTATGCCCACAACCCTTTCGACAAAGCGACTCTTTTCCGACTTCGGAGTTCGGGTTGAAGGAAAACTCAGGCGGTTCACCAGAGTCCACCACGAACGCGAACGGCAAATAGGGGATCCCCGTAATAGAGGACTTAGGCTTTTCGGTTGGCCTTGAACGAAGGCAGCTTGAAGCGCCGCACCTGCGAGGTTGGACCAGCGACTTCACCAGCTAAGGTGTAGTTGAACGGGGGCGGCTTAGGCTGGCCGGGGGGAATCGGATCCCGCACCGGCTCGATCTTGGCCTTGTGGGCGATGAAATCACGGAGAGTAAACCACCGGCCTTCATGTTCAATTTCGTGATGCAAACCGATTTGAAGTTCGGCCAGCATCTGCTCGATGGCGCTCCACGGATACGGCCCGGATTCCGTCCCGCGCCACCGGAGTTTGTGAGAGGGTTCGTTGCTCATGACTAATTAAATAGAGGCGGGAGCCAACTCTCCACCGATGGATCTTTGAGGCTGACCGTGACTCGCGACGAAGCGCGCTCCTTGATCGTCTCACGCTGCTGGCGCAGCGCGAAGATGGGAGATAGCGCGGCGGGCTCGCAGACCAAGCTGTGGCGGGAAGCGGTTTTGTTCCATTGAGCCACGAGCTGAGGGCGCAACCCGACCTTATCCCACGCGAAAAGGTCATTATCGCGGCCCGCGTCCGGGAACAGAACCAACTGGCCCCGAGGGTCGGCATATCCGGCAAAAACCAAGTCGGGGTGGGAGCTTTCTTCGACAAGCGCGTGCAGGAGGAGAGCCTGCTTGACATAGGAAACGCCACGGGCCTCTTGGAAATGCGCTTCCAGTTTCCCTGCGTATTTTTGCTTCACGGGAACCATCCAGTCGCCTGGGCGCAGATCACCCTCGACAATCTTCAGTATCTGGTCCCGATGCGCCGCGAGTGCGGGCGCATACTGCCCGCCCCAGGCATATTTGTTAGTTTCCAGGATCGCGCAAGCTTCGAGAAAAATCCAGGCACGGCACAGCGGATTGCCGGATGTGTGCTGATTGAGCGCGTCGAGGCAATGGAGCAAGCCGTGGCTTGTGTCCCCCCGTTCCTCGGCCAGGTCTTTGAAACCGGTATTTATCATGATATCGCGTTCGGGCGTGAAGGGCGGCTTCTTTGCTTGGGAACCTAGGCTCCCGGATTCGTACTCCCGCACTTGGAAGGTTGGAAAACCCGGCGAGGCCGTTGGATCGTACACCGGCCCGAAATAAATCTCTTTGCCTTTTACGGGTTTCATTTTAAATCCTTGCAACGGGATGTCGTGCAAAAACACATTCTTGGTTTCTTCAACAAAAACATCATTAGAACGGGATCGCTGCTGGATAGTGTAACTCGTGATGTCCGCCACCCACGGCCGGTACAGCATCTCGCTAAGCCGGATCTTGTCTTCCGTTGGCAGATCTTTGGCCGGTCGAAAAATCTGACTGCTGGCTTTGAGGAAATACTGCCAGGCTGCAACGTCATTGCGAAACAGCAAGCAACCCAAGGCGTTGGTGGCGGAGGACCGCCAAGTGGGAAGGGTGGTGAAACGGTCCTGGATCTGGAGTTGGAATCGGGATGCGTTAAGCAATGCCAAGCGCGCCAAGTAATCATCGAGCGTCCTCACCTCGGGCAAGCTGGCGAGGGTGGCAGCGTAGTTAGTGGCAGCGTGTTCGAATGTCTCGATGGCATCCCGCCGCCGGTCGAAGTCAGCCAGCAGATTGGAGGAGATTTGCAGGCCGGGAACCGGCGCATCGGCGAGGGCGCGCAGTTGCGCCAGTCGCGGTTTGATTTCGGTCTGTAGCGTGCGGATCACTGCGTCCACGGGGTTGGTGTATTGCAGGGCTGGATCGGCGGCTTTGCCGACCTCGGCCAGGAGATTGTTAAATGAATTGTTCACCGATTGCGCGTGCGGCTTCAGATAAGCCATCCAGGCGTTGGTAATGGAGGCAAGGCTGGCCTGCGCGGGAGTGAAGAATTCCGGTGCCAGGTCAGCACAGTTTGCCGTGAGGGCGGTCACCTTGGCTTGAATCGCAACGAGGCTGGCCGGAGCAATCTCCGCCGTGGGCGATGGCATGGTGGCCTGAGTTTCCCCGGCCAGTTGATCGAAGGCGAGTTTGAGGGCCAGCTCTTTGGCCAGGCTTGTTTCCGCTTCCTGGATGGCGGTTGCGAGTCCGCCCAAGTTGGCGCGCGTGGCAAGTTTCGTCCTGGCTGTGGCGAGGCGGTTGGAGAGAGCGGGCACGTCTCGAACCGAGATCAAGCGCCGGAGGTGACCAGCTTCGGAGCTGCCACTGGCCACCAGGGCGAACAAGACCACGAGGCAGACCACGGCGCCGCCGGCCAATGAGGAAAGTACAAGCAGCTTCTTCTTCCTCGCTTGTTCCAGGGTCACAAGCCTGGCATTTACCAACCTTTGCCCGTTCTGGTGGCGTTTCTGGAGGGGCTCGCCGAGGGTTCCCGGCAGGCGGGTGAATTCGTCCCACCGGGTCTCCATACGCTTCTGGGCAGCGCGCAATTCCGGCAGGGAGGTGAGGGGCGCAGAGAGAACCAGCTTTTCGATATTCTCAAACTCGCCCTCAACTGCTTGGAGCGCGCGCTGATGAGTTTGTTCCGCCTGAAAGGCGGTGTTCCTTGCGGACGCCCAGGATTCGACATGATTAAACTTTTCCAGATCGATTCCTTCAAGTTGCAACCCAGGCCTGGCCAGCAGAACGCGAATTTCTTCTATGGCCCAGAGGGCGCGGAGCCAATCCGCCTGCTGATACACCTGCTGGAGTTCTTCCAGTTTGAGACGGACCAAGAACAATTGCGCCTCTTTCCAGGTCGGTTGCTGGATGGAGGTGGGAAGGTTGAGCGCCTCAATCTCTCCGATCGCGTCAACCACAGCGGTGGAGTTTTGTTCCCGCAAGTGCCCAGCCAAAGCCTTCAGTCTTGCCTCCAAGACCTGGGCTTCCAATCTTTGATTGTCCGCCTGGAGTTCTTTGTCTGCCGGATTCAGCTTGAGAATGAGCCTGCCTGCCAGCAGGGCCTCATCCAGCTTGTGGCCAAAGATCGCCTGCCGGTAGTCCTTGTAAAGCCGATGGTCGGCGGGAATGCCGCGGGCATAGGCACCATTCAAACGCCGGATGGCGTCATTATCGAACGGTTCAGCGGTGGCAAATTGATGCTTCACACAATAAGTCCGCCATTCAGCCGAACTGCGGAAGCCAAGCAGGGTAATCAGATCCAACAATGCCGGCGGCGCCTCGGCGAGCTGAAGCGCCTGAAAGTCGTCGCCAGCCTTGAGCATGGTTTCGCATTGTTCGAGGCGCCGCGCCGTGGCCCGGCAGCACTCGACGTAATCCTTGGCCAGCGCCGCCGCCTGGGGTTCATTCGAGCCGGTCTGCAAAAGATCGGCGATGCGTTTGATAATTCTTCCAACTTGAATGATGTCCATAAAAGCGCGCTATTTGGTTTTCGCAGAAAACACGCAAATTAGGTAGTCCACTGATTTTGCGTCATTCCTTGGGTGTCTGGTATGCTGACCGTCATCGCTGCAAATCCAAAGCTCGACGGCGGTTATCTCGTTCCATCCTCCACCGACTATGCGGTTGAATACCGCTTTTCGCTCAGACCGTTTCAGGAGACGCTGTGCAATCTCCTTACAGCCACGCCAGTTCTCATTCTTGAACTCGTTGCTGTGACTGGCCAATATGTCGTAACATTCCTTGGCCCCGCCCCCGCACTTAACCAACAGGTCGCCCTCCTGGATGAGTTTGACGTCTCCTCCGAGTTTGGAAACAAAATTGGTATCTTTCTTTGTAATCTCCTCAGCGCAGGAGCGGATATAGTTGACGAATTCCTCAGCGATAGGAGCACCTCTCTCTGAACGGTTCGGCTTTGCGCAGAATTCCTGAAACGGCGGAAATGAGTTTGTTTCCCACTGGTACTTAAAAGTCAGAGCGTTCGTCACCATTTGCCAGTGTGCGTTTCCAGCCCCGGCTGGATTGGAAAGCTTGGCGTTCAGATTGCTGAAGTTTAATTCTTCACCCATGGCCGGCAGGTCGTCCGGATCCCACCCTTGGAAAAGCCAATGTTTGGATTTACTAGAGGTAACGTACGGCACAAAGCACCAGTGATAGGCTGGAGGAAGATTTATGTCCTTCAGGAGCACGGCCCACTCGGAGTCCAAAATTGAGGCTGGTGCTGCGCCGGAGTCGAGTTTGAGCAGTTCCGCCAGCGGTCCCTTCCGAGTTGGAATTCGGGAGGGTTTGGTAATCGCCACGAAATCCATGCATGTGTCTGTTGATCCTTCCTTGGCACCCTTGCTCCTCCAGCTAAGTTTTATGCCAACCATAGCCGGCTCAAAGTCCGATGGAGTCTGAAATGTCAGTGTTTTATCCGGTATGCTATAAGAAACCGTGACCCGAGGCGGCTGCGACCCCGTCAGGTTCCTGAAAGCTTTCGCCTCCCAGGGGACTTGTGACTCAACCACTTTTAGACCACTTTCCGAATCCATGAAAAACACTTTACACTCAAGCATGCCTAAATCGTCCGGTCTTGATGTGAAGAGGTCGCGAATAAAGAGGTCGTGGTTGGTCAGATCGTCGGTGGGGATGGCGGCGAGCGGTGTAAAGAAGACCTGGCAATGAGGCGGATACTCAATTTTCGCAGAAGCATTGGTGGCGTGATTCGAGAGAGAACTTAAAATACTATTGGTTACACTTTTGAAAACGACTTCCTTGAGAGTGCTCCGATGTCGAAGGAACCGAGGAACCGCGAGACCAACTACGACCAGCAGCATGATGACTGAGAAGAGGAGGACCCTGGACGAGGAGGACCGCTTGGGCTGCGGGATCGCGTGGAGGCGGTCCAGTTTTTCGAACTCCGCGAGGTCATTGCGGCGGGGGTTGATACGCAATCGAGCCGGGGCTTCCTTGGGAGCGGACGGAGCTGGCGGCAGCAGTATCGAGAAACCGCGAGGTTTCGGCTGAGGCTTGATCGTAATCTTCGGAGCCGCAGGGGGAGGCTCGACCTTGCTTGGGGCAAGACGGCCATGACGAGCCAGATAGGCTAAATCCGATTCACGGGCTGAAATGGAAGCCGGAGCAACCGGGGTGAGGCCCGCACGGATCGCAATATCGTAGCCGGGCGTGCCCGTCCAGGCACCGCGCCAGTGAAACTCGGAAACCGGGTCTTCGGCCTGAAGGACGGTAGTGAACGGATATTGCCAGGCACCGAGTGGAGACTGGCCGACTGGATCGAGCAGTTGTAGCGCTTCCGCATAAAGCGCCAGCAGCACTTGCTCCTGGCCGGGGGGGATTTCGAAAAACAACCGGCGGTGGTCGAGAGCAAGAAACCCGGCTGCGCTCGCGGCGTCACCGGTGACCTGTTGCCAATTTCGCGCGGGCAAGAGTTTGGTTTGCTTAAGCTCGGAAAGTCCTTGCGTTTCTTCCGGTGCCAGCAATCGGGGCAGGCCGTCCCAGGCGGACCGCCACCCCGGCCATAACAACAAAATGGTCGCCGGCGAAGGAAGGTCGAGCAGGTCGGCCGAGGAGAAGACGAGGTGGTGGGCCAGATGGTTGCTCCGCCGAGTGAAGTCCAGGCCAACATCCTGAATGCGGCTAAGCACGTGATACTTTTCCTCGCGCAAATCCAAAATCCGATAGGTGTAGAGGACCGGGTTAAAGGCGGCCGAGCTGGCGGATTGGAGGGTGAGATGATGATAAGCGCTCCAGCGTTCGAGGCGTTGCACCACCATTTCGCGCAACCCCTCGGTGCAGGCGACGGTACAGAACCCGGTTTGGCCTGGCTTAAGCCCCCTGGGCGAGCTGGTATATATGAGTTGCCAGGGCATGATGTCGTCGTCGGCAGTGGATCGTCAGGAAATAGGGATTAGGTCCGGAACGACTTGAGAGAATATCCAGAGGGCCGGGATTTCGGTAAGGATTGGATTCAACAGGGCAGGATCAGGGCCACAGTCCCCGCTCTTGGTCTTCACCGGCGTGTGGCCGAAGGAACTTACCGGAAAGAACAAGACCTTGTCGCTGATGCCCTCGGCATTGCCGACGATCTTGGGGGCGATTTTCAGCACCAGGTCGCGCACGAGCCGGGAGTTGTGTTCAATCGCCGCGAGCGACAACCCGCGTTCACTCAAGGGATTTTGCAGCTCCTGGCCGTTGAGCAAGGGCAACCAGGCGTCGCACTTGCCGATCAGCACGGCCAGCGGTTTGTCTATACGCCGGGTAAGTCCCAAATTGAGGAGGCGGGCAATGCGAATTCGCATTTCCGCCAGGATGGTGTCCTGCTGGTCCATAGGCAGCTTCTCCATCTGGGGATCCTCGGAACGCAAGCGGGCCATGTGTTTCCTGAACTCCGGGCTGTTAAAAGGATCAAAGAGAAAGAAAATACCCGCCGAACTGGCGACATGTTGCGCGCCGGGGGACTCGACCGAATCACGGCCAGGCTGGAAGTGTTCGCCCGCGTTGTCGTAAAAGATGAACGAGCACCCCGGCTGTTGAGGATCCGCCGCCCCGGTGGCGGGCTCGAGGTGATACACAAACGGCTTGGGCATTTTGACCAGCCGGCCATCTTTGGGCACCGATTCATACATGACGCCTTCGAGCTGGGTCTTGGCCAGGATTGCCTCCTCGGGAGTGCGCGCGCCGAAGAGGGTACTGCGCATCTGGTTTAAGAGGGCATTGCCGGCGGGATCGGCGTCATGAAATAGAATAGAGAATTGCCGCAGGAGGCTGATGGGAAGTTGATGGATCAAAACGCTCAGATAGTAGGACTTTCCCGCGCTTTGATCGCCAACAATGCTGAGGATATGGGTCGGGGTATCAACGAAGCCTTGCGGCAAAGTGCGGTGGCAATGCGGGCAGGCGATTTCGGTGCAGGGAATACCGCGCGGATCCAGGGCCCGGAGACGATCATCGAAATGCGAGGCATGAAAGCGGAGCATCTGGTCCGCCCCGAGCAGCGGGTCGCCGCGGAGCGACTCGTGGACGGCCACATGCATGAGATCACCGCTATCGAAACGCTTCCAATCAACGGGGCACATCAGCGCGCCTTGATCCCGCTGGGTGGCGAACAAGTTGTCTGCGCTGGCTGGCGGTACCGGCGGGGTCGCCGCGACGCCCGGAGCCGGGTCAGTCGAGGGCAGCACGGGCGGGGCCGTTTCCGGCGCGGCCAGCGGTGGGGGGGTGGTCACGGGCTGAGCGGCGGCCTCAAATGTGGCCAGCGCCTCGAGGACTTGGTCGAGAAAAAAACCCATGCCGACATTATGAATTACCACGACACTCCGGGGATCACTGTTACGAGCGTGCGCGTGGGCCCGAATCTCCGCCAACGACATCGGCCCCTCCCCTTGGGAACTCCCGGGGGGGTACAGCGTCCATTGCAGATGGCTGAATGACTTTCGCCATTTCGAAACGTCTTTGTCTCCCCGCATGATGAAGAGGTATGATCCGACTTTGATGGAATGGTCCACGTAGGGTTCAACTTCGGCCGCATCGATGGGATTCCCGTCGAAGAATATTCTAGCGTCAGGCTGGGCGGTGCTGATCGCGATGCGCGAGCCTTCCATCGGCTTAATGACGCAATGATTCTCGAGGATACCATCGCCTTCGAGGCGCAAATGCGCTTGGGGACTGCTGCCAACTTGGTACGGCAGCGGTTCCACTTTGGCTAACCTGCCTGTCAGGCAGTCCACGATAACCCATTTTGTGCGGCTGAATAGATTCATGATCTTTGTCCGTTGATTGTCGTCCTGTTCATCGTTTCCACAGAATTTGATTGCCGCGCAAGTTCACCTATCCACAAACCAGATCAGCCCCGCCCCCTCGAAAGCGACACATTTATACGGGGTTGCGGCGACATGGGTCGCCCCGCAGCTCGGGCAGCGGAAAGCAGATTGCAACGCATCGAGCCCCACCTGGCACTCGCGGTGACATTTGTCACAGCGGACGGTCAGATGGACGAGTGTGAGGTCTTCGGCCAACTTGATGGTGCCGGCGGTGGTTGTTTCCGGTTCCGGCGGGGCCGGTCGCTGGCGCGTCGGCATGAGGACTTCCTGGCCGGGCGGCGGCGTGGGCTGGGCGGGCGGGTGGGGGGCGAATTCGCCGCCAGCCGGACGCGATGGCGGGCCTTCGGTGGCGATGACCACCGGCGACTCGCCTATGGTTTCAGCCTGGTTCAGTGCGGGAGGCGACAGTTCGCGGGAATCCACCGGGAGGAGGCGCGAGTTTTCGGCAGCCCATTTCGCCGCCAATCCGTTGAGGGGGCTTTTGGTGTTATATTCCTGGTAGGCAATCATTCGGCCGATGCGGATCAACAGGTCCTCCAATCCCTCCGAAGCAGCCCAGAAATCGCCGATGCAGATGCTGGCAGGATCGAAATTGGGATGGAAAATCGGGGTCAGCATTTTGCAATGGGGCATGCGCTTGGGATAGCCGAGCGAAAGATTCACCTCGATCAGATGCTCCTGACGTTCCTCGATCGCGCCGCCATCCAGGACGTGGAGGCCGCGAATGTGATACGCGATTTTATACTGTTCGGGAGGCGAACCTTCGACACCGACGATGCGAATCAGCGGCCAGCCCTCGAAGCGCTGGCGTGTTTTTTCGTAGTCCGACTGCAACCGGCGAATGCGTGGCGATCCCGTGCTCATATTCAAATCATGCGGCGGCCCTTGCCGTCTTTAGCGACGAAACATACATCGCCTAATGCCCACAACACGCAGGCGGGGGAGGCGTAGAGCAAGGTGAGACAGGAAATCAGTAATTGGCTGACACCGCGAGCCATCCGGCCGGCGTAGAAATTGTGAATTCCAAAGGCACCGAAGAACAGGCCGAGGGTCATGTAGATCATGCGCTTCGCCGGGCGGTACGGCGAAGCCGAGTTCTGCCCGGTCGCGGTACTCCCTTGCACGGGGTTGAACATTCCAGCGGAAGGCACCGCCATTTTCGGCTCATCCTCGGGTGCCTCCGGGCAACCGTATCGGGTGCAGCCTCGGTTTTCGAACCAGCACTCGAGGTGGTGCGGGGTATCGCAACCCGGACATTCCAGGATGTCGGGCCCCTCGATCTCTCTCTTGCAATATGGACATTCGATGGCCATTTCAACTTGCCTTTTGCTTTTCCTGATACTCGAAAGTGTAACGGCCAATCTGGATGTGGTCGCCACTGCGCAAAGTTGTTTCCTGGACCGGTTGGCCGTTGACGGCAACGGTGCCGATGGCGCGGAAGGAAGCCTGACGTCCGCGCATCGAGAGCACGGCGTGCTCGGCTAGAATGGAAGGATCTTTGAACAAATAGATGTCGGCGGACTGCTGGCTGCCGAAGATGGTTTCTTGTTTATACAGGATGAACTGCTTGCCGGCCAGAGGCCCTCCGGCGACATAAAGCCAGCGGTCTTTAAGGGCGCTTTCAACCAGGCCCATGGCAACACCTGTGCTGACTGCATAAAAAGCATAACCAATCGCACGGCTCGCACCCCCAGCTCTGGTCAGGTGCATTTGCATCGTGAACTGCGCAATCGGATCGAACAACGCTCCCCCAATGAACGCACCGATTACACCGCCAATAACACCATAAAGGCATTTCTTGGTTGACCGTCCGGCCAAACCGTAAACAACCCCAGCCACCACTCCGAATATGGCCCAAGCGACAGATCGGCCAGCCATTTTTGCCGCCAACGAAGCATCGGGATTCTGAGTCACGTCCGGGTACAAGACACGAAAAACCAAGTTCGACAACAGGTCTAGCAGGTATCCAAGAACAATCCCTAGGATGATTGCTACTACAATTCGTTGAAGAGCCTTCTGCAATGAGCGTTCGACCAAACTTTCGGCAGCCGCAAAGCCCAGGCACATCACGACCACCAACAAGACAAACTGAACGGTTGCCACACCATGGAACGAGTCTCCAATGAAAGTCATGTCACCCCTCGGGGTCTTAACCACCCTGGTCACGACGTCAATAAATGGCTCACAAATCGCCCAAACGAGAATAGCGCCAGTCAATCCAGCAAAACCTAGATAGACCCAGGCTCGTAACCAAAACCTCCCGCCCCCCCTCGCTTCGCCAGGCTGGCCAATAGCGAGCGTGCCGTAGGACTTGGGCGCGGAGCCGGCCTGCGGATTTACAGATGCTTGAGGCAAAGTGACACGTTCCACCTCGTCCATGCTGATCTTGATCGGGTTGTCGTCGCTCATAATGTTACATGATTAGAATCGAAGGTTGTGGGTGAAATCTATCAAGAATTTGTTCATTTAAAATTTCGCCAATTGCGGAAGCAAGCCGGCAGAGGCGGCCAGGTGAGCAGCGCGTTTGCGGCGCAGACGCACAAAAAGGACGGGAAAACCTCGGCGAGGGTCAGTTTGTAAAACGGCCATTGGGCTAGCATCGTGACTGCGACCAGCGGCACATGCGCGCAGAGGCCGTACACGGCATATCGCTCGCCGCAGCGCAGGCCATCTGCCAAGCGGAAAAATAAGAGAGTGAACCCGACAAGAAAGCAGGCCACTCGGAGAGTCCAACTAATCATGCTACCCCTCCCTGCCGACGGAGAGAGGGCAAGCCCTGCAAGCGGGAGCAAGCTCACCGCCGCTCCCGCAAGATAACAAATTTTCAGGATAACTGCCCATCCTTTGACAAATGCCGGAACACCAGAGTTGGGCCTGGTGGAGCCAGCTTCGTGCCGGGGGAGCGGTGACGCTTCGACCGGTGCCTGAGCAACCAAGCCCGCCACTCCGGGATCAAGCCGTTGTTGACTGGGAAAACCCTGTCCCAAGTCCTCAAGGCTGATTTTGAAAGCCGGGGTTACGCCTCTCCCAACGGGGTTTGGCGCTGGCGCCTTGACCTGCGCGGCTTCCTCGAAAGTAATGATGATCTTCTCGGCGTCCTTCATTCAGCCAGTTTGGAAGTGGCAGGCTTGGGCTTGTCGTCGGATGTGGGTCCGCCGGCGCGTGGCGACTCATCCGGGGCTGCGCTAGTGGCAGGAGTTGTCTCAGGGTCGAGTTCTTGGTTTGCGGATTCTGGCCGGCGGGACCAGCCAAACCTCATGAAGAACTTCCGACACCCCGCGACCAACCGACCCAACCCGGATTGAGACGAGGTTCCATCGCGCAGCGAAGCTGGATCGGGTTCCGGACGCGGCTTCTCGTCCTGATCGGCCTTCGGATTCACGACCGTGATGGTTTTGAGGCGTTTTAGTTTGCCTTTGTCCCAGGCGAAGCAGCCTTCTTCGTCGGAGTGAGGGTCATAGACCCAAGCGACCTGATGGGGAGCGGAAAAGAAATTTTCGTGGATGAACGTGTCATATTCGGAAAGGAAGATTCCGAAGCCTGGGTGCGAGTGGTACCACCCGATAATCTTCTGATGAGGGAACTGGCGGTCCTTGGTACGGTAAATATGTTCCCAGGTTTCCTGCGTGAAAGTGACATGCGCGCCTCCACTCGTGGCATGTTCGCCTTCGATGCTGGCGTTCACGACGACCTGCCCATCCCGGATCAGGCCAATAAGGACGCCGCAGATCTCCGCCTCCATGCTCGAACGCGCATGCTGGCGAATGCGCTGAAGCACTTCCGCGTGAAAGATCAAGGGCAGCCGTTTTTGGTTCTTGCTCATGGTCCAGGACTCCTGGCTGGGATCGCGGAAGGCGTCGCGTCATCGAATTGCGCCAGCGGCCCCAGCACTTCTCCGCGGTCGCCTTCCATCAGAATGGCTATTTCATCGCTCATCGAGCGGGCCACAAAGACATCGAAGGCGGGCAGTCCCAGCGACCTTACCGTGCGCGCGCCCATCGGCCCCTGGCCCGAATAATTGTGGACGTTTTTGACTTCCCGCATCTGATTGTCCTGGGGACACCGTCCGCGCGCCTCCGAGACGGTGCCCACCGGCGCGAAAATTTCCTCTTCGCGGCCGCATTGGGGGCAGACCAGTTTGTGAATCACGTCCCGGCTGAACTCGAGCGTCAGTTTTTCGGCACCAAGCTGGTGCTGGGCGAACTTGAATAATTCGTCGAGCGACGTGGTGGAACTCGGTTTTGTCCAGGACACGATCCGGGAAAAAGTTTCATGGCTGAGGCATTCCTGGTTTTCGGTGTACTCGACGACGTCGGAGGTATGGTGCAAGCCCTCAAAGCGGTAGGCTTTGCCGGACAGGACGGGCAGGCCGTGGATCAGTTTGACAGCCTCCTGCACCTGGACGCCGGCAATAATGGAGGAGATGGTGGGGGTGGTCGGCACCCTTCCCCCTTGCATCTCCTCGCGGGTAAGCAGGTTGCAGGACATGCGCTTCGCGAGAATCTGCCAGTCCGTCTCGCCGAGGGTACATTCATAGCATGGCGGTTGGCCGGGCAGGAAAACGCGTGCCAGTCCATCGATGCCTTGAATGGCTCCATCAATCCACGGGCGGTTCATCTTCCAGGCGCTGCGGTTGATCCAAAGGCGCGCTTCGCGGTTATCCAGTCCACCCAGAATTAGATCGGCCCAGCCGAATACACCCAGGCCGACTTCATGGATAATATTTGCCTGGAGGTGGTGGGCGACGAGGTCCTCAAATACTTCCTGAGCTGCGACTGCGGCGGTTTTGGCCTTGCTTTGACCAATATCCCGAGAGCGGAAGAGAATGCTCCGTGACAAATTCGAGTTCTCGATATTGTCGAGGTCCACGATCAAAATTTGGCGAAATCCAAGCAGCGCAAGGTTCTTTACGATTTCGTTGCCCAAAGCCCCCGCGCCCACCACCAGGACTTTCGTCTGGGCCAGTTTTTCCTGGTCCCACCAACCGATAAGCCGAAGCCTGCTGAATCGGTCCTCCTGCAGTTCATCGCTGGCGACCGTGATGGAGTCGAGAGATTCCATAAACTCAGCCGGCAATGATCTCGGGTACCAAGCGCAGAATGTCGCCATTCTTGACCCCGGCTTGCGCCAGCGTCATGGTATCCTGAATTTGGCGTCCCGTGTTCTTGTGATGAAACTTGTAGATCAAGGGGTCGCCATCGGGTCCGGTCTTGGGTTGTTTCATCTTGTCCACCAACACTGCGATCAGTTTGTTGGCTTTGGCGTCGTCCGGCAGTTGCACCGGGATGCGTTTGATTTCGGTTGAGTCTATTACGGTTACGTTTATGTCTGGCATATTGCAGTCGTTGTTTAGTTGTTTGAATGGTTTTCTAGTGACCGATGAACTGATGTCCGGGAATTCTTTAATCAAGGACTAAAATGCGAACAAGCGCAGGATGTCGCCATTCTTGACACCGGCTTGCGCTAGCGTCATGGCATCCTGAATCTGGCGTCCGGTGTTCTTGTGATGAAGCTTGTAGATCAAGGGGCCGCCATCGGGTCCGGTCTTGGGCAGTTTCATCTTGTCCACCAAAAGCGCGATCAGCTTGTTGGCTTGGGCGTCATCCGGCAATTCCACCGGGACGCGTTTGTTTTCGGCTGAGTCGAATACGGTTACGTTTATGGCTGGCATGCTCTTGTTGTTTAGTTGTTAGTGTTATTAGGCTCGGAATAGTTTGAATGCGACCCGGTCACGCCCGGCGATCTGGCCGCGAAGTCGGCAAGCCATTTCGAGCCGCTTCGGTTCAGATACCATTCATTGGTTCTGAGGAACGGCTCCGCGACGGTGGCGAATGCCAGTCCCGGCACAGGAACCTCCACGCCGTCATGATTGTTAGCGGAACGGATGGCGGTGTTAATGGCCACCAGATTTCCGTGCATATCGAGGAGCGGGCCGCCACTGAAGCCATGCCAAAGTGGGGCGGTGATATGGATGAGCCAGTCATTGCCCACCTCGCGGCTGATGGTCCCCGGCGCAAGGGAAAAGCTGTACCCCTCGGGATGCCCAATGGCTTGCACGTCCTCGCCGACATTGATCGTAGCGACACGCCGGATTGGCACGCAGACGGCGGTGGTCTGAAATTGGCCGTCCATCCAGACCAAAGCCAAATCCAGGCTCCGATGAACACCAACCACCTCGGCTCGCTCCAGTTCCTGCCGGGTGGATTCGACACGAACCATCTTTCCCAGCAGAGTGTTGCCGCTTCCCTCCATACTCCCCACGACATGGCGAGCGGTGCCAATGATCGTCCCTTGAGAGGTAGTCGCCAGAATCACACCTCCGCCGAGGCTGTTGTCAGTGCGAATGATAACAGTCAAAGGAGCGAAACGTGCAAACAAGTCCTCCTTCGAAAGCTGCGCCGCTCCCTGGTTTGCCGCCGGCTCCGCCGTTGGCGGTTCGGCGGGAGCGGTTGGCGTGCCGGGGGTGTTTCGTGTGGTTCCCGGGTGGGGCCGCACCCATATCACCAGGGCAAGTAGCACCCACAACAGGCCGCCAACGAGAAGTCTCGAATTCATTTGCCCAAGCCAGGCCAGCCGCGTCCAAGCCGGGGCGTCTCGCAGCACGAGCCGGATAGTCAACACTGCCAAGCACAGGAGAGGCAGCAACGGGGTGAGCACCCACAGAAATACCTGCGCTCTTACCGGCAGCGTTTCGGCGGCCGATGCACCCGTCGCCGCCGCTTGCGGCCCTCGAACCGGAGGAGTGCCTTTCGCGCCACGTTCGGCAACTTCAGTTCCCCTTACGACGATGGCGGGCCGAGGGCTGCACAGTTGGATCGGCTCGGAGCCGCCGGCAGACCTCCCGGCGATTTCAGTCCCGCTCAAGACGATCCTTTGCCCGGTCAAAGGCCCCTCGACCGCGTCCGCCGGATGCCGGCCGTCCACTTCAGTTTTTCGGAGAATGATCTTGTCCATGGCGCGTCAACGGCTCATTTCCTGGTCAGCGGCAAGGGACGGCAGTGCCGAAACTCAAACCGCAGTTGGCCGGATTCGGCCATTTGTTCGTCCACTTTCCAGTAGAGCGAACAAACGACCTCGGACGGCTTCGGACTGAAGATGAGGCTCATGGAAACACACTCTCCGAACTCCGGCTGGTCCGTGCTCGACGAAAAGCCCGAGGGAGCGACGGTGGAGTAATCCGGCAGCAGCAGGTTCAACCAGCCGGCTTGCCATTCGCAGATCCAACCATCGTCAATATTTGAGTCGGGCTTCCGCTTTCTGTAGACTTCAAGCTCTTCCGGTTTCATGGCTCGCAGTCCCAATATCTCGGGGGAGAAGGCGACCTTTAGGACCACGAACACTTTGCCTTCCTTTTCGTCCCCGTCGCTCAAGGTGATAGCGCGATCCGACTCTCCGCGAAGTGCCCGGGAAGTAAACCAGTCGCGCAATTCGAGTCCCCGGGAGGGGAATTCCTGCTCGCGGGCCGTGTGCCACAATCTCCGAATCTGTTTGTTTATCGGACGGTGAAGCGCCAGGTGCCCGCCCGCAGCGCCAAGGGCCAATGCACCTGCCAGCAGGTAACCCCACCAGCGCACCCCCACGGGAGGGATCGGCTTAGCGGGAGCCGAATTGGTTTGCGGTGGCGGTTGGGTTGCGGGCGGGTTCATAAGCGCGGGCTGCCATGGGAGGTTCGTGCCCCAAAATGTGCAGGCTTGCAATTGGTCATTTTCACGGCTCAGGGAGAGACGCGGGTGGCACCGATACTACCACCTCCCGGGGGGTCGAATTCAAGGGTGCATTTCTGACCGCCCGACAGTGTGACGCGTTGGTTCACGAGGTAGACCGCGTCCAATACTCCGTAGGTGATGTAATAAAGCTCATAGGTGCCGTCTGGCACTGACACCTTCGCGGGGCGGCCTGGACTGACGACGACATTCCGCCCCCCGCCTTGTGTCGAACGTATTCCGACGCTATAGCTATGTTGTCCGCCGCAACTCAGGACGAGTTCATTGGCACCTCCAGGAAGGGCGTACCGATACGCCGGCCAACCAGTCCGGCCTGGGCCGGGCGTGCGGTTCTGCGAACGAGGATCTAAGGCAGGGGCGGTTTCCCGGCTGGCGCTGCGTCCGGGAAGGGTAACGGTGGTTTTTCGACCCCTGTAAGAAATCTGATGGTCGGTGCTGGACTCTGACCCAGGGAGGCTGATCTGAAAGGCAATCGAAACCTTCAGGGGGAAGGCTCCAGGAGCAACTGCCAGAGTAAGTTTTCGGTTCCTCCCGTCGCAGTCGGCCACAACACTGTCCCCGGCATAAGGAATGTGGTAATCGGTCATTTCGTTCCAAACCTTTTCGCCGGCAAGCTTGATGTACTGACCTTGAATAGAGCTGCCGCCATCTGCTTGGAAGGCAAAGTCCCCGGGCGCGAGCACGGCGACAGCCCGGCCCTTTAGACCCTGCGGACTGAGGCTGACCGCGCCGGCGATCGCTTCCGCCTCGGCACCGGTGATCGGGTGGCTGCCGCACGCTTCCTGGGAAATACTCACATTGGCGATCAAGAATAGCTTGCCGCCGCCGGCCGCGATTCTGCGCTGACCTTCGGCAGGAAGGGACGCAGCCACCTCACTGGTCAACAATTCGAAGCCGTTTCTCTGCTCAGTGGTCAGAGGGAGGGAGCGGTTGTCTTTCGGATGTGGCGGGTTTTCTAGCAGGCGCTGGATTTCTGTCTGCTTGAGGCTCCGAGCCAGTTTCAGAGGCGTGAAACCGGTTTTGTTTTCCGCAGCCGGGTCCGCGCCGGCTTGCAGGAGCGCCTCGACGATTTGCTTGTGCCCCTTGCGGACGGCTTCGTGCAGGGGCGTGCTGCCGTCATCGAGCCGATCGTTGACGACGTTCGTGGAGGCTTGGATCAATGCCAGAACTTTCGTAAGGTTGCCAGCGCGAGCCGCCTCATGAATGGGTGCCGCCTCCAAAAGGAGCCTAAAAGCAAAACAAGCAGCCAGGATTGCGCCTGCGCATTTGCATTTCCATGTTCGGTTCAGCTTCAAATAATTTGCCTTGAGATGTCCGAACGTTGCATTCCTGTCCGGATTTCGGATCGAATGATGTGCCGTTTGCGTTGTCGAGACAAGAGCAAACATGGCTATCTTCTGCTGTTTGAGGCCGCGTCGGCCTGGGGCTATGCCAACGCGGATTCTTTCGATGGTTGGGATTGTTGGCGTCATGGTTCACAGCTCCGTTGAGGTTTGCCAAAGGCCCTGAAGAAATTCCAAACCGCCAAAGAGAATGGCACCCCAGGCAACCAGATATGTCCCGCCCGGCTCTGCCGCGGAATACGTTGCGACCGTGACAACGATCCCGCCAATGCACCACAGGGCACCGCAAACCATGTTTCTTGGGCCAGCCCCGCCAGCGCTGCTTTTTGCGCCCGGAATCTGCGGCGGCCCGGCCTGACCCGCCGGCACGAGCGAACTGGACCCTGCCGACGGAGATTGCGAGCACGCCTGGGCAGGCAGATGCGTTTCCACCCCCAGCTTCTGTGGCGGCGGGAGTATCAACACGGCACGACCAGCACGGTCGGGAATTCGGATCTGGGCAGCACAAGTTGGGCACTCAATCGCGGTGCCTCGGTGCTGCTCATTGCTCCGCAGGTGTTGTTCGCACCCTGGGCAGGTGAACCTGAAATTGTCGTCGTCCGGTTGACGGAACGTCCCGCTGGCAGCTTGCGGGGAGAGTTGGTCGCGAGTTGTGTTTTGTGCCTTGGCCGTCGGCTGGGCTTCGCACCGTCGCCGGCGAAAATCGGCTTGATGGCAGCGACCCAGCAGGATATTCGATCGTTCTTTGATTGTGTCATTCATCGCTCAAAGAATCGGTCGAGGCCGGGCGAATCTATCAAAAATCGTTCATCAAAACGATTCTTCCATAGGGGGATCGCCTCCGCTGGCACCGATCGTCAGGGTCAATTCCCGGCCGCCTCTCAGGACAGTGGTGCGGGGATTGCGAAATCGCACCGCAGGCATATCCTGGTGAATCCAATAGACGTAGAAGATCCCGTCGGGAACCGAGATGGCCACTGATCCGCCCGCAGGCACGCTCTGTACGACGCCGTAGCGGTAGTTGACCCCGGCCCGATTGCAAAACACGCCCAAACCGATCCAGGACGTCAATTTGTTCGACACCCTCACTCGGTTCATCCCGCCCGGCATGTTCTCGGCGAACTAGGGTTGGACAGCTTTCCCACCCTGAGGCGGCGGCGCAGGTGCCGGAGGGAGGCCCGGCGCGGGAAGGTTGTTCCCATTCGAGTCACCGGGCCAAATTGGAATGACGTTCGGGCTCGCCGGCAAGCGGTCGCCAGGGAGAAAACGCTTCTTGAATGACAGCGAGTCCCATTCACACATGATCCAACCCTCATTCTGCGGCGACCCCTCCAACCGAACCCGGTGCCAGCCCTTTGACTTGCGGGCGGCGTCCAGGAGTTGAATGGCTTCACCTGCGCTCAAGACGCGCAATACCTTCGACTTTTTGTCATTCTTGGCGTGTACGCCTTGCGGCTGCTGGCAGGAAATCCACGCGGAGTAATCGCCGGATTGAGTCAGCCGAGCCTGGCGGGAATCGTTCAAGCGATAAATTCGGCCCTCTTCGAGCTGGGCACCGCTGTAGTGCGGATTCCGCTGATGTCGGACACCTGTTCCAATCCATATCGGACACCATTCCAATCCTGTCGGACAGTGGTCGGAGCGAAGCGACGCTCGGCGGGAGTCATAATGAGGTGTCCGACAGGAGTCAAGGTTTGGTCACCGT
>CAINDV010001280.1 GCA_903847485.1 uncultured Verrucomicrobiota bacterium | reverse complement strand
GTGGCCCGGTCGTGGCGCATCTGCCAGCGCGGAGGCCAAGCCCGTTTCCAGATAAGCGCCGCGCGTACGCCCGATGGTTGTGCGGCCCACCCCCAAGCCCCGCGGGATTTCCCCTTCGGAAACTTGCTGCTCCCGTGCACCAAGCATGTGTGCCCGCTGGCGGGACCGGGCGGAATGGAATCCCTGGGCACGAAACGTATTCAAGGTTGGCCGGTCAGAGCCCAGCAGAGTCAAGGGTGTTTGGCGCATATACTGCGCACAGTACATGTTTCGTAATTGGTATGTCAATGTGCTGGGTTCGGGGTTTCAGGTTGAGGTAAATTTTTCACTCTCCCACTCGTCGCTGATCTCCGCAGGAGCGCGTTGACGAGTCGGAGGAGCGAGGCTTCATTGGGAAACATTCTGGCCATGCGGGTGCAGTGCATCCCTCGATTGTCGGTAAATTCTCCGGACGGCCGCCCCGTTGAATGATAAAACAGGGGCGTGACGACGAACTTGTTACTGCCGGGCTGCCGCAGGGCACCCGCTGATTGGCTTTGGCTGCGGGAGTGGTTGGCCATCTATCCAGTCGGCCCACGCGAACCCCGCTGCCACGACCGCAGCCACCCCTCCGACGTGCCGGTAAATGATGTGTGCTCTCACCCGCGGCTCCGGAAGTACCCCTGAACGCGCTGCGCACCCTGGAACAAACGGTCCTGGCCGAAGGCCGGGAATGGACGCGCGACCGGCTGGAAAAGCAGTTGCAAACTCAGTCTGACGCTCTGCCCGCGTGCTGCTCGCAGAGCGGCGCACCACGGCAAGACACCCGCTGGCGCGAGCTGCCACTGCACACGCTCGCCGGCGTAGTCCGGCTGCGTGTGCGCCACGGCTATTCCGCAGCCCTGGCCCGGTGGGTCTGCCCGGCACGTGAAGCTTGGGGGGCTGGCAGCCCGTCAGCGCCTGAGCCCGGAATTCGCCGCCCGGCTGGCCGACCCCGCCACCGAGACCGGCTCCTACGAACGCGCCGCGCGCAGGGCCGTCAACTGGGGCCACCCCGCCAGCGACGGCCGCCGGCACGACCTCGTGCAAAACCTGGGCGCCGGCGCGGCCGATCTCGTCCTGCCCACCCCCGCGCCGCCGCCACACGAGCCGCCGTTGAGCCTCGTCATCATGCCGGACGGCTGGCTGGCGCGCGCACGCGGCCCCGACTGGGGTGCCGAAGCGGAGCTGGAAAAGCCCCAACGCAGCGCCTGGCACGAGATCAAATCCGCCGTCATCTACCGCCTGGAACAACGGGCGGAAACGGCCGGTGGTCGCGGCCTGCTGATCGAAAAACACGTCGTCGCCACGCCGCCGGAGACCTTGCCGGTGGACTGCGGCGCCCTCCTGCTAGACGAAGCGCGCCGCTGCGGGCTAGGGCGAGCACAGAAAGTATATGTGGTGATGGACGGCGCCGTATGGCGCTGGGACCTGGTGGCCGACCGGCTGACCAACGCCTGCCAGACCCTCGACTGACACCATGCCCGCGACCACCTCTGGGCGGTGGCCCACCTACTCCACGGCGAGGACACCCCCGCAGCGGGGGCGTGGGTCCAACCGCTGCTCCACTCCCTGCGCCACGGCGGCGAGGCGCGCGTCGTGCAGCGACTGGAGCAATTACTTGAACCGGCAGCGGCCTCGGGGCCCGCCCAGCGGGCCGCGCTCGAACGCGAAATCCACTATTTTCAAAACCATCGTGACCACCTGCACTACCAAGCGCTGGCCGAAGCCGGAGCGCCACGTGGCAGCGGGGCGGCCGAATCACTGGGCCAGCAACTCCAGCAACGCCTGCGCGGCTGCGGACAAGCCTGGGGCCGGTCCGGCCTGACCCACCTGCTGCGGTTGTGCGTGCTCGTCAAGAACCGCGACGATCCCCACCTCTGGAACTGAAATCTACCGACAATCGAGGGATGCACCGCGCGGGTCGCGGGTGCGCCGTTTAAGTTCTTGATTGACGCGTTCCAGTCCGTTGGTAGTGCGCAGGCGTTTTTGGTGCGCTTGCGGCAGGCTCAAAACGGTCAAGCCCTGCGGCAGATTTTCTTCCATCCAGGTGGCCAGCTTGGGCGCGCTGGGGGCATACCGGGTTACGATTTCCTTGAGGCGGCAGTCGGCACTGGCGCGATCCGGGCTGTCGAAGACACTGCGGATCGCGGTGGCGACGGCGGCGCGTTCGTCCAGGCGGGGCACGTAGGCTTGGGCGTTTTGCTTGAGATGAAATTGGCAGCACTGCCAGGGGACGGACGGGAAGACGGTGGCGCGCGCCGCACCCAAGCCGGCGTGGTCGTCACTGACCAGGAGTTGGACGCCGGTCAGCCCGCGCTGTTGGAGGCTCAAGAGAAAAGTGCGCCAGTGGGTTTCGGCTTCGCTCAGGGCGACACTGATGCCGAGGATCGTGTGTTTGCCCTCGGGGGTGATGCCCAGGGCGATCAGGACGGCGCAGTCGAGCAACTGGCCGGCGAGGCGGACTTTTTCGTAACGGGCGTCGAGGATAACGTAGGGCGCGGCACCCAACGGGCGGTTGCGCCAGTCGGCCAGGGTGGCGTCGAGTTGGGCGGCGCAGTGGCTGACCTGGGTGGATCTGATTTCCAAGCCGCAGAGTTGCTCGAGGACGGCGGTGACTTTGCGGGTGGAGACCCCTTGGACATACATTTCGGCCAAAGCCAGTTTGAGGGCTTGCTCGCTGCGGACGCCTTTGTCGAGGGCCGAGGGATAGAAGGCGATGCCATCGCGGACCTGCGGGATGCGGAAGGTGATGGGGGCCATGCGGGTGGCGACGGTTTTGGGTTTGAAGCCGTTGGCGTGGCCCAGGCGGGCGTCGGTGCGTTCGTAGGGCTGGGCTTAAAGGACGGCGGCGCGTTCGAGGCGCATGGCTTCATTGACGAGCAAGCGGATGCCTTCAGCGAAGCCTTCGAGGCCTTCACGGGTGAAGAGTTGCAAGACGGTGTTCAAGAGTTCAGACTGCGTTGGGTGGGTCATCATGGTTTTGGTGTTGCTGTGTGCGTATTCCGGGCGATGTCGGACAGTGATTCCGATTCGTGTCGGACAGGGTTCCGGGCTCGTCGGACAGTCTTCGGAGCGAAGCGACGCGCTGGAAGGATTCATAAACGGGTGTCCGAGGAGAGTCAAGGTTTGGCCCAAGTTTTGACCCGGTTTTCGGGTCGGGTTCGGAGCCCCGCGGTGGGGCGACGCGTCGGCAGACCACCCGCACGGTCCTCGCGCCGTCGATGCGGGCGGGCGGTGAGCGGCGGGAACGGACTTACGAACCTCAGTTCGCGTTTCCGCCGGTCGCTACGCGCAACGGACTCACCCGCCCGACCGCATAGGCGCGCCGCTGGCGTGGGAACTTTAAGGGGCATTTTCCGTAGGCGGCGTTTGGCTTTTGCGGAGCGATTCACCTTTGAGCTCGATCCGGTAGGCGTTGTGGACCAACCGATCCAAAATGGCATCGGCCACGGTGGGGTCGGCGATGATTTCGTGCCATTGCGAGACGGGGAACTGGCTGGTGATGAGGGTGGCACCCTGACCCTGACGATCATCGAGCACTCCAGGAACTCGCGATAGAGTTTGCCGGGGACACTGCCGATGCCCAAATCGTCCACGATGAGGAGTGGCTCGTGCGTCAGCTTCTTGAGCCACGGGAGCAAACTGCCGTCGGCGCGGGCGCTTTCCAACGCGCGAAAGAACTTGGGCGCGTAGAAGTAAAGCGTGCGGTGGCCGTCACGACAGGCCTGCTGGCCCAGCGCGCAGGCCAGGTAGGTCTTGCCCGAGCCCGTGGACCCGGTGAGGAGGCAGTTGCGGTGCTCCTGGACCCAGCGGGAGGCGCGTAACTGCTCGATCTGCGCGCGCTTCAGGCCCCGCGATGGGCGGTAGTCCAGATCCTCCAGACAGGCGTTGATTTTGAACTGGGCGGTCTGGAGCCGGGTAGCCAGCCCGCGGTTTTCCCGCCACAGCCATTGGCGTTGGACCAAGAGGGCCAGCCGTTCTTCAAAGTCCAGCGACAGAATGTCCGGCTGGCGCCGTTGTTCTTCGAGGGCTTGGACCATGCCCTCCAGGCGCAAAGCCCGGAGTTGATCGACGGTTTGATGATAAAGCATAAGTGCGGAGTTAGGGGGGCGGGTTTAGGCGTAATACGGGCTGCCCCGGAGATTTTCATGGGCCGGACTTGGCAGGGGCAGTTCGGGTTCCAGCAGTTGGGCGTCCGGGTGGTTTTCCAGGATGGACTTGAGGCTGGCATAGGAGCAGGTGCCAAAGTGCAGCGCGCGCCGGCAGGCAGCGGCCAGACGTTGCGGCCCCACGAACTTGCCCAGCCGGATGATCCCCAAGGCGGAGCGATAGCCCTGTTCGGGATGGGGCCGCTCGGCCAAGATTTGGTCCACTACTTGCACGCACTCTGGCCCCATGATGCCCACCCACTCCCGGATGCGACTGGGGGTCCATTGCAGGTGTTTCTGATGGGACTTGGGCCGGTGTTGCTCCAGCGTCGTGGCGCGGCCGGGCAGCGCGCTGCGCGGGTGGGCCGCCACGCGCTTGCCCTGCGCAAACAACTCGACTGTCTGGTCGGTCAGGCGCACGTCGAGCTGTTGGTGGATGAGTTGGTAGGGCGCGCTGTAAAAGTGGTTCTCCACGGCGACGTGATAGTCGATATTGACCTTGGCCCGGAACCAGGTTCCCAACGCAAAAGGGCTGGTCGGTAAGGGCAACAGATGGCCGCGTTCCAGCGTGTCAAACCAGCTATTGCGGGAGCCCTCCAGCTTTTGAAAGGGCTGATCATTGAGTTTGGTCAGCAGCGGAGCCAGCGCGCGATTAAGCTCCAGGACGTGAAAGAAACACTGGTCGCGCAGCGCGGCCAAGAGCTGTCGCTCGGCGATTAATACTCCGCCTTCCACCTTGGCCTTGTCGCGGGGCTTTTTTACGCGGGCCGGAACGATCACAGTGCCATAATGTTCGGCCAGTTCCTGATAACTGCGGTGCAGCAGCGGTTCATAGCGGCAGGCCCGCACCACGCCGGTCTTGAGATTATCGGGCACCGTGACCCGGCTGACGCCTTGGAAAAAGGTCCACGCATGACAGTGGGCGCTGATCCAGGAACTCAACTGCTCGTTGGCGAAAGCCTCGACATACGTCTTGTTGCTGGCACCCAGCACCGCCACAAACAAGTGGGCCGCCGACACGCTGCCGTCCTGCGCGTCGTGGATGGGCACCGTCTGGCCCGCCCAGTCCACAAACATCTTCTCGCCCGGCGCATGCACTTGGCGCAGCACCGGCTCCAACTTGTCGGCCCAGCGCTGGTAAAGCTCACAGAATAGCGGCTGTAGCCATACCCCTCCGGCTGGGCCTGGCGGTATTCCTGCCACAGTAACCGCAACGTCACCCCTTTGCGCCCGAACTCCTGATGGAGGACCGGCCAGTCCGGCACCGCCAACGACGCCACCGGCGCCGCCGTGGGGCCGGGGACCAGCCGACCCAGCAACTCCGCTTCCAGTTGCCCCTGCGCCAGCGGCCAACTCAGGCCCGCCGCCGCCGCCCGCTGGAGGTAATCGCCCACCGTGCTGGCGGGCAGCCCGCAACTGCGGGCGATCTCCCGAATCGACAACTGGTTCTGATGTTTGAGCCGCAGGATCTCGTAAATGTGACGCATGGTTAATTTTAGTTTTGCCATTAAGTGCCTTTCCCGATTCCCCCGAATCGAGCGGCTCCCCTGACAGGTTATCCCGCGTCGCTCCACCCCTCCTTGGCCGAGATTCCGGCCCCGGTCGGACAGGGTTCCGGGCCTCCTCGGACACCCGTCCGACAAGTTCAGAAAACTGTCCGACTAAACCCCGGAACCCTGTCCGACGAGAATCGGAACCCTGTCCGAC
>CAINDV010001279.1 GCA_903847485.1 uncultured Verrucomicrobiota bacterium | reverse complement strand
ATCTCCCAGGCCCGGCTGACCATCATCCAGCGCGCCATCATGGGGCCGGCGGATCTGGTGGCCGAGGTCGTCTCCCTCGGCAGCCGGCATCGGGATCGCCTCGAAAAGCGCGACCTCTACGAGCAGCACGGGGTGCAGGAATACTGGATCATTGACCCCGAAGCTGGCACCGCCGACGTGTTGTTCCTGGAGCACGGCACCTATCAACTCGTCACGCGCTCCGCCGCCGGTCAAAACGCTACTTCGCGGCTGTTGCCCGGCTTCGAGATCAGCATGGCCAACCTCCTGCACGGATCTTGAGACCAGCGACGGAGCTTGGACCTACACGACGACCACGAACCTGCCCGCCGGGCAGCAGGTGGTCATTGAAGTCACGGCCATGGATCGTCCCGGCCACAAAACGACCAAGAAGCAGGCGAAAGCCTGAGCCGTAGGACAGGCGTCGCGCCTGTCTCTGATATTGTTTGGAACAGCTTTCCCGGACGGACGGGTTATGATGGCTGATAAGCGTCACCTTTTAGTGCGGCAATGGGATAAAGATGGAGACAGGCGCGACGCCTGTCCTACGCCGCTGGCCAAGCCTCGGAAAGCAGACATGAGTTTCTACTTTCAGCTTTCCAGGTTTCAGCTTGCTCGGTTCACATTCAAGGGCGGGAGCGGTGCCAAACGCGCGTTCTCGCCCCCCTGCTCCAAAAACACCGTTTCCCGCCTTCCGTCTTGCGCGTGCCGCAGCCACACACTGCATCCTACGTTCCGCGTTCCTGGTTTTGGCGTGTGTGGGAGGCTTGAAAAGCCAGTAAGCCGAGTTAGGATTCTTCCATGAAAAGCGAGGCATATCCGCTGACGCTTCCGCCAGCTTTGCTGGGCGAGGTTCGCCGGACTGCCGAAGCGGCCGGCCTTTCCCTGGCTGACGCCATGCGACAAAGCCTGAAACTGGGTCTTCCCAAACTCCGGGAGCAACTGGCCACAACAACCCTCAAGCCATTCACCCCCGGAGAGAGCAGGCAGGCCTTCGCGCCCGACCCAGAATGGGACGCAGTGACGGCGGCCATGTCCCGGCTACCCCTCTCCGGGGTCGAGGAATGAAAGCTTGGGAAATCTACAGCTACCGCCATCCTGACTGGCCGGAGCCGCATCCGGCGGTGATCGTTTCGCACCCCGAGCGAGTGGCCCTGAAGCCCGAGGTAACGATCCTGCTGTGCAGCAGCCAGGTGGCGACGCGCCCAGCCAAACCTCACGAAGTGATTCTGGACCGCAGCGACGGACTGGCCTGGTCACCGCTCTGTAAGTGTGATCTGCTCTACACGATTCCGAAGACGGACTTGAGCGCGCAACGCGGCACGGTGACCGCGGAACGGCGGCGGCAAATCGTCGCGACGATTAATCGTGCCATGGGATGGGTCTAGGGAACGAAGGAGAGAAGCTGATCTCCAACCACTGAAAATAGAAATCCTCGCAGCTTCCAATTTCGAGCTGCTGTTTTGTCTTTAGACGCTTTCTGTTTTCACTTTTCCACTTCTTCCCTTGATTGCATCTCAGCTTTCAGTTTTCAACTTTCCGCTTTCAGCTTTTGGAACGGCGTCCTCTGACCTCTGTCTTCTGCGCTCTGGCAACTGGTCACTGGTTGCTGCCTTCCCTTTTCCTGAGTTCCTGAGTTCCTAATTCGGTTTCTGAGTTTCTGAGTTTCGGCTTCAGCTTTCCAGGTTTCAGCTTGCTCGGTTCACATTCAAGGGCGGGAATGGCGCCCAACGCGCGTTCCCGCTCCCTGCTCCACAAGCCCCGTGTTTCGCCTTGCGTCTTGCGCGTGCGGCAGCCACACACCGCATTCCACGTTCCACGTTCTTGGTTTTGGAGCGTGTGGGCTTGGAAGGTCGGTAAGCCGAGCCTGGATTCTTCCACGAAAAGCTGAGAACCGCTGATGGACGTTGATGCCCGCGGATTCAGTTCGCCCAAGCGAAAGCCCAAGCAAAAGGGCTTGCCAAGCCCGAGGGGCAATGGGAGTTTGCCACGATGAAGATCCTGACTGTCGATGATCAAAAGCGAATCCAGATACCGGACGCAAAGCCGCGGCAGGTCTTTTCGTACGTGAATAATGGCGACGGAACTTTGACCCTGGCGCTGGTCAAGGCCAAGGCGAGCGAGCCCTTTCCGCGCGGCAGCCTCTTGAAGTATTTCACGCCCGAAAAAGACCAGGAGGAACTGGCCCTGCTCTCTGGCTGTAGCTTGAAGCCGGAATGAAAGACCAGTTCGACGTGTGGCGGTTCAACTTCCCGGACAAGGGGGAACATCCTGTGGTCATCGTCTCGCACCCGGACCGCTGCGCGAGGGCGGCGCTGGTCAACGTCTTGTTTTGCACCAGCCAGCGCCAGGGCCGGCAGCCTTACCCGTATGAGGTGATGTTGAATGGTGCGGATGGAATGGATAGGGAGACATTTTGTGACTGCTCGATCCTGTATGCGGTGAAATCGGAGCTGCTCTTCAACCGTCGCGGGCATGTGACTTTGGAGCGGCGCCGGGCCATCCGGGCGAGGGTGCGTGACCTTTTCCGACTTGCGGCGGTTGATTGAGGTCGCCCGCCCGGCAGGCACCGCCCCTCTCCGCGGCCCTTAGATCTCTGCTTTCACCTTT
Source organism: uncultured Verrucomicrobiota bacterium (assembly GCA_903847485.1). Lineage (GTDB taxonomy): Bacteria > Verrucomicrobiota > Verrucomicrobiia > Limisphaerales > JAJXZI01 > CAINDV01. The sequence goes on along the minus strand of CAINDV010001279.1, from coordinate 1,319 downwards.
TAACTTTCAGCGTTTTAGCTTTCAGCTCTCAAGTTTCACGTTGCAAGCATCTGCTTTCTGCTTTCATCTTTTGTCGCTGACCTCCGACCTCCGATTGCTGACCGCTGGCTTCTGTCCTCTGGTTTAATTAGGAACTCAGGAACTCAGGAATTGGGTCTGCTTTCGTCCCGGGGTGCTGCCCCCTGACCTCTGACCCGTTCCACCGCCATCAGAACGCTGTTCTCTGTCGCTCATGGACCCCACAGACTACGACGGCGCTTGGAAAGAAGCCTTGGAGCACTACCTGCGCTACCTCCTCGAATTCTGTTTCCCCCAAGTGGCCCGGGAGATTGACTGGTCCCGCCCCTTCGAGTGGTTGGACAAGGAATTGCAGGAAGTCGTCCGCGACGCCGAGGCCGGCAAGCTTTGGGCCGACAAACTGGTCAAAGTCTTTCGCCAGGATGGCCGTGAGGAATGGGTGCTCATCCATGTCGAAGTCCAAAGCCAGCGCGACCCGCGCCTGCCCCGGCGCATGTACGCCTACCACCATCGTATCGAAGACCGGTTTGGCCGCCGCGTGGTCAGCCTGGCGGTGTTGGGCGATGACCACCCTGAATGGCGTCCCGACGTTTACGAAGCCGAAACCTGGGGCTGCCGTCTGCGCTTCGAGTATCCCGTCTGCAAGCTGCTGGACTTCGCGCCCGACCGTCGCCGGTTGGAAGCCGACCCCAATCCGGCCGCCATCGTCGTCGCCGCGCATCTGGCGGCCCTGGCCACCACCGGCGACTTGGCTTTGCGCGAGCGCTTCCGCTGGGAACTGACCGTGCGTCTGCACGAGCACGGATATGAAGAAAAAGACGGCTTGGAACTGATGCGCCTCTTGGACTGGTTGCTGCACCTGCCGTCGGCGCAATCCTTGCAATTTCGCCAAAGAGTCATAGCCTATGAGGAGCTAAAACGTATGCCCTACATCACCAGTTTCGAAAAGATCGCGCGCCAGGAAGGCCGTCAAGATGGCCTGCTCCAGAAAGCGCACGAAGCCGTCCTGGAAGTCCTCGAAGTCCGCTTCGGCGAAATCCCGTATGCGCTCCGGGAGCAGATCCTCGCCGTCGTTGGCGAGGCTGAACTCAAACGCCTCCATCGCCAGGCGGTTCTCCTTCCCGACCTGCCAACCTTCCAGCGGACCCTATTGGAACCTAAAGCGGGCTGAACCCGAAGCGTGCCCCCTGCTCCACGCTCCACGCTCCATGCTTTCCGGCCCTGACTCTTGACCGCTGACCCTCTGCCCCTTGCCCCCTGACCGCTGATTGCTGCCTTCCCTTTTCCTGAGTTCCTGAGTT
>CAINDV010001278.1 GCA_903847485.1 uncultured Verrucomicrobiota bacterium | reverse complement strand
GCGTGGCCTTTCACGTCTTCCACCAGCGTCGCGAATTCCTGCGCCGTGCCGGTCACGCCGAGGGTTTTGAGCATAAGCACGCCGGCGTCGCGGGACAGGCGCAGCAGTTTCACCTCCGGCGCGGTGGTCTGCCAGAACGCCCGCAAGTCCGGCAGCGAATACCGGGTGGTGACGACGCACAGGCCGTGGCTGGAGGCGGCCAGGCCCTTAAGCAGGGCGCTCAACCCCTGGTCCTTGAGTTCGCCCGGCGTGGGCGCGGTGGGCGCGTATTGCAGCGGCTCGAGGCCGTCGAGGATGAGGAGGCTGCGTCGCTGGCCCACGAGGCGGGCGAGGCGCTGGCCTTTCTCGAACGCGCCGGCGGGGCTGGCGGCGAAGGCCTGGTCCGCGTCGTCGCCGAAGAAGGTGAGGGCGGCCTTGAGGAAGAGGTCGGAGGAGGCGGCCTGTTGCTCGCGCGTGCCCTGGCTGTAGAAGGACCAGGCAAAGGCGGTGTCGCAGCCGGGCCAGTCCTGCGCGGCGAGTTCGGCGGCCCACTTGGCGACGAGGGAGGTTTTCCCTTCGCCACCGAGGGCGACGAAGGTGAGGATGCGGGAGCGGGTTTGTAGTCCCGGCTTTAGCCGGGCGGGGGCCGCCGAACCGGCTAAAGCCGGGACTACGAACCGCCCAGACCAGGCGTCGTGGAGGAGCTTGAGTTCGGCTTCGCGGCCGATCAGGTCGGCGGGGGCGTATTTGAGGATGCGGGAGAGGTCAGCACGGAAGCCCCTGTGCGGCGCATCGTGGCCTGACCCTCCGGCCTCCAACTCCGCAATCTTAGCCTTTGCCTCCTTGATCTGTTCGGTGAAAGCGAACTTCTGCGCGGGATCGGCAATGATGGCTTCCTGCTCTTGGAGGTAATCCAGCTTTTTCTGCCAAATCCTTAACGCTTCGCTCATCGGTATCAGCCTCCTAGCTCCTGAATCCTTGCCCACGCTTCTTCGATTCGCTGTTGTATCGCGAACTTCTGCTCGGCATCCGATGCCTTCGCTTCTTCGACTTGCAGGAAGAGGAGCTTCTTCTGCCAGGTCCGGAGTGCCGGGGATGCCGGCGGCCCGGAGTCGGTAGTGACGGGCGACGGACCAGGTCGGGTCGGTGCCGGTTCGATGAGCACGACCGCGGACGCATTGATCCGCTTGTGGGTGCGGAGCTGCGGGATATTGGCACGGGGCCACTTGCCGATCAGGGGTGTGATGGCTTGGTCATAGGCCGATTGAACGGAGTGGCCGTTGGCGAGCGCGCCATAGAAACACTTGGCGAACAGGATGGAGGCGTCATCAGCGTAGTCCGCCTCCACCCCAATGACGAAATCAATGTCCCGCGCCAGCGTGTCGGCACCCGCGAGTGAAAAACAGGTGTTGAGCACGACCATGCGCAAGCCCGTCTGCCCACGCAACACATGGCGCAACGCCTCCCGCGAGACCGGCTTGGACCGGTTGTTTTCATCCATCAGCATGATGCCGCCGGGATCACTGTGGAATCCACTGAAGTGGAGGATTTGCGGCGCGTGGTCGCGAAGGCAGTTGGCAAATTCGTCGGCGAGCACGGCGGTTTCGAGCACGATTTGGAGATGGTCCCGAAACCGCGCGGCTTTGACGGCCTGCCGGATTTCGCGAATCTCGATGTCGATGCCGAGGGGGTCGCGGTCTTTCGGACTGGCCGAAACAATCAGCACCTTCACAACTGGCAGGCTGGAGTTGGCTGGGAACGTCGGCGGCATTGAACCGGCCGGCGGTGATCCGTGCCCGGACACCGTATTGTCTTCAAAGCTCAGTGGGGTGCCGTGTTGGCGGGCTTTTCTTTTCGGTTTGCCCACCGGCCCCGGCTCAACACCGGACTGTTGCAGCAGGAAATCGTAAAGGCTCTGGTAGGCGCTCTCGGAGGTCAGGGCATAGTAGTTGCCAGCGCGCAACGGTTCGGGGATCCAACCCTCGACGGCGGCCGACAGGAAGATGGGCACGAACTTCAGCGTCTTGCTGCGAGCTTGGTAAAGCTCCTGGGTGATGAGGGCACCCTCCCAATCCACGCCCTTGCCTTTGCCGGGCACTTCATGTCCGCGGAACCGGCGGTAGTAGGTCTCCGTGCAAATCACGAGCACGAAGTCCGCGGCGTCAAGTTGATCGAGCATCCAGCGCGGCCAGCCCTCCGGCGGCGAGCCGTTCATGTATTGGTCGAGGAGGGTCTCGATGCCGTCCGCACGGAGGCGCTCGGAAAGCGCGAGCACCTTTTCGCGATGGTCGCTGGAGTCGTGGCTGTAGCTGATGAAGACGTTGCTCATGTTGGCGGAGAATGGAATACCATCCCGCCGGCGTCCGTGACAAGGCTGACTCTCGCTTGGTTGCGGTTTCCGACTGAAAGGAAATTGCTTTTACGGTTAGGAATTTGCTTTTGACACTACGGGGTTCCGGGAGAATTGATTTTGCGCCAAGTCCATGGGCGGTGAGTTTGCGCTTTCGTAGCCGGCTGACAAAGACTTTTGCCAGTCCTTTTTCGCCGGGCGCGGAAAGCCCCGCGTGTTTTGGCGACCGGTGCGATCTCAACAGAGCAATTCATCATCCTTGAGTCGCTCGCCTAACTGGCCGGCAGTCAATGTTCCTGGTTGCGCTTCGGCTTGTCCACGTCCACGGCCAGCCGGACGGACGGTCCCCGCTTCCGTGAAATCACCGGGCCATGACTGTGCGCACACCGCCGCGCTTCCCGAGCGTCGGCGCTGAAGTAGCGACGCAAGCCAAGGATGATCGCACCCAGCACGACGATCCCGACTAACCACAGAACTGCATTGGCAATGTCTAACATAATCAAACCGCGTATGTGGCCCAGTCTGGCAGGTTCCGGTCGGATGACAAGGACAATCGTGAACGGGTCAGTACTGACAGGAAATTGCTTTTGACGCTCGTGCGGTTCAGCGCGAAGACGATGTTAAGCATCGGCAAGGCCTTAGCCGAGGCGGTTCTCGAACTGCGCGGAGAGAAGAAGTAGCCAGATGGTCGCGGCCAACAGTGTCTGGAAAACCTCCGTTTCCCATTGCTCCCGCCGCGAGCGACCGATAAGCTGCCGCGCGTTGTCAATTTAATGAGTGTCGTCAGCGACAATTCCAGTCCGCCCCGCGCCGAAGGCTCCGCCCCGCGCCTGCCTTATCTGCCGGCGCTGGATGGATTGAGGGCGCTGGCCGTGATTGCGGTGCTGCTTTACCACGCCGGCCAGACGTGGATACCGGGCGGCTTTCTGGGGGTGGAAATGTTCTTCGTCATCAGCGGCTACTTGATCACGTCGCTGCTCCTCGCGGAATGGGACCAGCATGGCCGCGTCGATTTCAAAAGCTTCTGGCTGCGCCGGGCGCGGCGGTTGTTTCCCGCGCTCATCGCGCTGCTCGTGGTGGTGGTAGGATGGTCGGTTGTATTCCTGCCTGCGGAAGTCGCCGCCTTGCGCGGTGATACCCTGAGCACCGCCGGTTACGTGAACAACTGGTATCAGGTCTTTAGTCATAAGTCTTACTTTGACAGCGTGGGGCGTCCGTCGTTGCTGCGTCACATGTGGTCGCTTGCCGTGGAAGAGCAGTTTTACCTGATCTGGCCGCTGGCGTTTAGTCTCCTTATGGGCCGGTTGCGCCCGCGCCAGGTTCTACTTTTGATTCTGACGGCGGCCCTGACTTCCATCGTGTTGATGGCGGTGCTCTATCAGCCCAACACCGATCCCTCGCGGGTTTACTATGGCACGGACACGCGGGCCGCCGGCCTGTTGTTTGGAGTGGCGCTGGCCTATTTTTGGCGGCCCGGTCAGGCGGTCGGTGGGGCGGGCGGCGGAATTTTGGATGTGGTGGGTTTGACGGCGTTCGTCACGCTCGGGGCGTGCTTCGCTTTCATCAATGAATTCCAGCCGTTCCTCTATCACGGCGGTTTCAGTTTGACGGGGCTGGCGACGGCGGAACTGCTTGCGGTGGCGGTGCATCCGCGCGCCCGGCTTGTGCCGCGCGTTCTTTCGCTGGGCGTGCTGCGCTGGGTTGGGCTGCGTTCGTATGGCATCTATCTATGGCATTTCCCGGTGTTCATGCTCACCCGTCCGCAACTGGATGTTCCGATTGATGGCGCGCCGCTCTTGATCGTGCGTTTTGTCCTAACCCTGGGAATCGCGGCCGTGTCTTACCGCTGGGTGGAAACGCCGGTGCGCAATGGCGCGCTCGGTCGGGCCTGGAAAGCCTGGCGCGAAGCCCAGGACCGTGAGAAGCGCCGGCTGGGTTGGCGATGGGCGGCGGCCTCTCTACCCATCGTGGCGCTGTGTTCGACACTAGGGGTGTTCCTGCTGAAGGCCCGGCCGCCTGCGCCGCCGGAGTATCTTGTCTCCAGCCAGACGGCCGGTGTGACCGCTGGAGAGTCTCCGATCATCAAATCAAATCCGGCACCGTCCGTAATCCACATACCGCTCGCGACCAATCCTTTTGTCGTGCGTGACCCATCACCTCCACCGATCAAACCACCACCCGTGATCGGAAGAACGGACAACCAGGTTACGGCCATCGGTGATTCAGTGATGGAAGGTGTGGCCGTGGAACTGAAACACGCTTTTGGCACCAATATGATTATCGACGCGGATCAAGGCCGGCTACCTTGGAATACTCCAGCCCTCGTCAGGCATCTGCACGCCGCCGGCAAGATACACGCGACCGTGATCCTGCATATTGGCAACAATGGGTTCCTGAGCGCCGAGGTGTTCAATCAGATCATGGCCGAACTCAAGGACGCGCGGCAAGTCGTGGTTGTGAATCTGAAGGTTCCCCGCCAGTGGGAAACCCTCAACAACCGGATGCTTGCCTCGACAGTCAAGACTTACCCCAATGCGGTGTTGGTGGACTGGCACGGAGCCAGTGGCGACCGTCCCAAGTTATTCTGGAAGGATGGCATTCACGTCCGCCCGGAAGGTGCCAGGGTCTATACCGATTTGATTGCGCAGGCGGTCGGTACGAACTGAACTGAAGTCGAGGTAGGGACACCGGTTGCCCGGCCCCCCCCTCACAGATCCCGGCGGGCAGTTTTTCCGCACCGGGCTCCTCAAGCTAACACGCGGTGTATCGCCCGCAGGAAGGTTGGCCAGTGTTGATCTGTCATTCCCTGCTTATCCGCTTGGCAACCAACCGGATAAGCAGGGTTCTTTCGCTCTAAACTCTGGGGCTGGTCGCCCCAAACTTGAGGGACTTCCACCCTCGGAGCAGCAAGACTTCCCCTTGGCACTCAGGAATTTGCTTTTGACGCTCCGCGGTTCAGCAGGCGGTTCAACAGTTCCGCTAGCAGCCTGTCTGACTTAGCTCAAGGCGGCAGGCAAGGTGGTGGTGGTTTCCCGGACGGCTGTGAAAATGGGTTCTGGTTCATCGGTGGCGGAACCCACTTGGTGATGTTCTGG
>CAINDV010001277.1 GCA_903847485.1 uncultured Verrucomicrobiota bacterium | reverse complement strand
GGCCTCGATGTGCGCCTGCGCGAAGCGGCGGAAGAAGTTGCGGATCGTGTCGTCACTGGGAAACCGCTCCAGGCAGAGCAGGGCGTGCCAGACGTGGTCGGCCCGCAGCCATTCGCAGTGGGCGAAACGCCGCGCCCCGACCACCACCGCCAGCATAAAGGCCGTGCGCGAGTCGGCCCGCGGGATGGCGTGGTTGGAAGTGGGCTCGGCAAAGGGCAAGTGGCGTGGCACTTCCTTGGCGAAGCCGATCTGGCGCAGGAAGGCGATGAAGCTGGCCAGGCCGCCGAAGGGCGAGATGGCCTTAGGGGTTTCGTCCAGCACCAGCTTGGTTTCGCCGAAGAGCGAAGTGATTTCGGTGCGAGAGGTTTTGTGCGGGGTAGGATCGGGTGTTTCAAGCATCTATCCCTATACCCACAACCCTTTCCGCAATGCGGCTCTTTTCCAACTTCGGAATCGGCCCGGTTCACTTGCACCGGGTGCTGGCGCGTGGCGTTGAGGCACTGCAACTGCGCTGGGGCCGGTTGGCTGAGCACACTCTCCACGTTGGCCAGGAACACCGTCGCCCAGAAGTCGTGGCGCCCCGCCGCCTCGGTTTCCCCGCTCCAGGGTTCCAGATCCAACCGCCCCTTCAACCGCCCATAATAAGTCTCGTGGCCCCAGCGGCAGTGATACAACAGATGTCGGTCTTGAATCGTTCCGGGTTGCGATACCCACAGGCTTGTTTTACCAGGCTTTGAATCTTGTGGTTCAATCCCTCAATGCTGCCGTTGCTTAAGCGATGTTGGAAGAAGGTCACGAGGTTGTCCAGATGGCGCTGGAACAGCCGCGCCACTTTCTTTACCGGCTCCAACTGGCTGCGCATGGCCCCGGCATACCAGCGGCCAAACAAGCTCCGCCCCGGCGCGGAAACAACCTGTGTTCCGCAAAAGGGCGAGCATCCGTTCTTGACCGAAGCGCAGTGGAGTTACGTGCGCTACCAATCCGCGCGGGAGGCGAAAGCTGCCGACCTCGCCAAGCTCATCAAAACTGGCACCCTGAAGGTGCATCAACCCGCCAGTCCAACTCTGGTCGCCAAGGTGCGGGCTGGCGCGCAAGCTTCCACCTTCCTGGCGGCCAATCGCAAAGCTTTGCTTTAGGCTTACTGCACTCCCCGCATTGCCGCCTGCACGCCTTCCAGCACCCAGCGTTAGCCACTGCCATCGGGGTAGCGGGCGTTGAGCGCGGGGCCGGCGATCGTCAAAACAGCCGCCGGCGAAAACGCGCCTCCGGGCTTCGTGTGGCATTTGGGCGGCGGGCTGCCGGTGGCGCGTGTGGCCAGGCCAGGGGTCAAGACAGCGGAATCGGCACCGGGCCGATCTGGATCGTGGAATGCGGCTTGATTGGATGGCCCGGACTGGCACAACCAGCCAGCACCACAACCAGCAGCAGCAGAGCGGAGACGATCTTCACGCGGCGAGCGTATCACGCCGAGGGCTGATTTACAACGCACCGCGTAGCCTCTTCAGCGGCGTTTGCCTAACAGGTGGGCGGGGCGGTTCGGCCAGTGCAGAGGGATGCCAGGCGCTTGGCGGTGCGCTGGCTCTCCGGGAGGTCTGGGGCCAAAAGTTGCCAGACTTCCAATCCGTAGGCGCAGGCCAACCACTACAAGGTGGACAGACGCAATTCTCGCTTCCGACCCGCTTCGACAGCTTGGTAATACTTGTAGGAAATGCCAGAACGCTCCGCGAAGGCTTCCGGCGTCAGCCTGACCCGCAAGGGTGCGTGGGCGACGACGCGGCGGCGGCCACAGGCACCGGAGGCAGCAAAGGGCGGCTGACAATTGGCGGGGCTGACTCCGTTTCGCGGGTTAGGAGAGAGTGGACAGGGACCGTAACTTGGCTCCCAGCTTCTGCGGCTCATAACAGGTGAGGAAAGCCCAGCGCCCCAGTTTGCCCCAGTTGTTCACGGCTTCGACCCAGCGCCGCGCCGCTTGGTGTTTGGCTGCCGTGTCGCCGTGTAACTGGCCTTTGATTTCGAGGATGAGCGTCACTCCGTTGGCAAGGCGGACAAGGAAGTCCGGCTCGTAAGCTTGCGGATTGCCGAACAGTTCGTAGGGGATGTTGAACTCCAGCCGCTCATTGCGGGCGTAGCAAAAGACGACGCCCTCTTTCGCCAACTTCTCCAGTTGGAACGTCGCCGCCTGCTCCCAGGAGTTCGTGTCGCACGCGACGAAGTTGAGGTGGCTCGCGCCTGTCACTTGCACCGGCTTCACCGTCTTGAAATGAACGCTCTCCGTGCTGCCAATAGGTTTATAGCGGTTCAACCTCGGCAGCAGTGGAGCCTCACCTTGGCCTTCGTCCGGCGTGATGCCGGCGATCAGCAGCCCGATGATGCGCTGCGCATACGTTTGCAACCCCACCTCGCAGGGATGCAGCCCGTTGAACTCCACTCGCTCCCGGACATAGCTCTGCACGATGCGGAGCACCTGTGGGAACAAGGCGCTCCGGCTCGCGCGCCGCAACCGCTCCTTGTCCGGATCCGCCGCCTCGGTGAGCGCCCGCACGATCTCCCGTGCCATTTCAAACTCGATGGTCTGCGGATGAACCGCGTCGTAGTAAGTTTGCCGGTTCACCAACTCGAACCCAAAGCCACCGTGGGCGCTCGGATGCCCGAGCTGATACCCAACCTGCGGACGGACGAAGGCATCTATCGGGGTGATCCATGCGTCGAGTGCCGTGCGCTCCACGTTACGGACATCGCACACCACCAGGTTTTGTTTCAGCGAAACCACGTAGCCCTCGACAATAGGGAACCGAATCTCAAACGCCTTTCGCTCCGGCAGGGCCATGACTTCGTGCTTGAGCCGGTCTTCCGGCGGCGGTTCGCCACCTGGCTCGCGGCCTTTGAAAGGAATCAGCGAGAACGGCACGCCGAAGATGTCCACGTATTCCGCCGTCAGCAGTCCGGTTTTCGGGTCCGGCGTGTAATCCATCCGGCGCAAACCGCGCCCCACCACCTGTTCGCAGAGCAACTGGCTGTGAAACGCCCGCAGCCCGAGGATGTGCGTCACGTTGTTGGCATCCCAGCCTTCACTCAGCATGTTGACGCTGACGACGCAGCGGATGTGCTCCCCCGCCTCCCCTGGTTTGCCCACCGTGGAAACAATCTTCCGCAGTTCTTCCGCCGTTTCCTTCCTGGTTGCTTTTGGGTCTTCATTCTCTGCGGCAGCCAGCAGGGCGGAGTCTATGCGTAGCGTTACCTCGGCTCCCGGCCGGTTCCATAACTCCGGGAAACCCGGAAGCCCAGTTCCGTAGTGTTTCTGTGCCCTCGGCTTCTTCTTCCGCCGCTGCGGTGTCTCGTCTTCGTCGGCTTCCTCCGCGTCGGGCACATCTGCCTCAATGAGTTCCTCGCCTGAAATTGCCCGGTGGAAGTGCTTGGCAATATCCGTGTTGTCGCAGACCACGATCATGACCGGGGGCGTCCGTTCCTGTCCGTGCTCGGATTTCGTGAACGGTTCGAGCTTCTGCTTCCACTCACCCGCCAGCGTCAGCAACGCATCCTCCGCTTTGCGATAAACCACCTCCGGCTTTGGCTTGCCGCCGTTCAACTTCTCGCCCGCCTTCAGGTCGCGAGTGATGTGTTCCCAGAGTTTGAAATACTTCGGATCGGGTCGCCCTGTGTTATCCATCGCCGGCAGGCGCGGAATCTTGGTGATGCCACTCTCGATGGCGTCCACCAGCGAGAAGTCACTGACAATCCACGGAAACGGCGAGCCTTCCGGGTTGCCGCTGCCGTGGATGTAGAACGGCGTGGCCGACATATCCACGCAGAGGCCGATGCCGCAGGCCGCGTTGATCTTGTCCAATCCGCTCACCCACACCGTCGCCTCTTCACGGTCGGTCTTTTCCTCGGCGGTCAGTTTTACATCCTCGCCGACGGGCGCTGGCCGATAGGCATGATGGCCCTCATCGTTCAGCACCATCAGCGGTTCCTCATCCCACAAGTCGCCGAGCCGGTTCCGCGCAAAAGCCTCGGCACTCTCCGCGCCGAGCTTCATAACCGGTGCCCCGCCCACATTCTGCACCTCCGCCTCCGGTGCCAGCCAATGCCAGTTCGTCACCAGCACTTTGCCCTTCGCCAGTTCCGTGCGCAGCGTTGAAGGCACAATGTCGAACTTCTCGTAGTAGTTGTCGGGGTCGCCGGGACGCAGCACGTTGAGCCGTTCCTTGATCGTGAGATTCGGGCACAACACCAGCGCCCGGCGCGGGAAACGCGGGTCGCCGGGCTTGGTTCCGCGATTGCAGAACGCCCACGCGATAAGCATCGCCATCACCACCGTCTTGCCACTGCCAGTGGCCATCTTGCAGGCGTAACGATGAATCGCCTTCAAGCCCACTTCGTTTGGTATGTCCGCCAGCTTCGGATGCTGCGCCACCTTCGCCACCCATTCGCCGGGACGCGGGTTGTGCCCTTCGCTGAGTGCCTGGAAATCCGCCAGCGTCAGCTTTGGCGTCCAGCGCGGCTTCTTGCCCAGCGCCAGAATCTCCCGCAGGTAGATGATCGTTTCCGCTGCCTCCACTTGGCAGAAGAACAGCCGCCGCCCGCGATCCTCGCGATCACCGCGCCACCAATGACGCAACAGTGTCTTCGTCGTCTCGCTCGCACTCTCCCAACCTGATGCCCGCCACCGTCGCACATCATCCCGCAGCGCGTTGACGAGCGGCAGGTCGTCCCGCTCTTCCTCGGCCAGTAGCGACATCTGCGCCGTGCCCGTGCGCTCGGACTTAAACCAATAGCTGGCCTCACGGCGGCCCGGCGTCTTTGTGGGGATGCCGGTGCGCGTGTCGTAAAGCCAGTGCTGGTCCGGCTCCTTGTAGGGTGAACAGAGAATCGGGTTCTCAACCGGTTGAATGGGAATCGGGATTTCAGTGGGCATAATTCACCTCACCAAGCGCCATGGGGCTGGCGCGGTTCAAAAGCTGGCGCACTTTGCGGTGTCCCCGTACCGCGCGAAGCGTTTTGGACTGCGGCAGTCCTCTGCCGCTTTCGGATTGGGACTCGCAGCTTCCAATACAGGCCACTACCTTCCTGCCATGACCGAGCCGCGCACGCCCTGGCCGCACGCGCCCACGCATCAACTCAGCGTGCGCGGCACGTATTTCCTGACCGCCAGCACACGCCACCGGGCGCACCACTTTCGGGGCAGGGAGCGGTTGCAAGTGCTGCATCGCGGCCTGCTTACCGTGGTGCGGGACTTCGGCTGGGAATTGGAGGCTTGGGCGGTGTTCTCGAATCACTACCACTTTGTCGCCCATTCGCCAGCCAACGCACCTGATGCTTTCAACCTCTCCGATATGTTGAGTGTGCTGCATGTCAAAACAGCCGGGTGGGTCAACAAGCTCGACCAGACACCGGGACGGCAAGTCTGGTTCAACTTTCGCGAGACGCGCCTCACGTATCAACGGTCTTATCTGGCGCGGCTGAATTACGTCCATCAGAACCCGGTGAAACACGGCCTCGTGCCGGTGGCAAACCAGTATCCGTGGTGTTCGGCGGCGTGGTTCGAGCGCGAGGCTTCGGCGGCGATGGTGAAGTCCATCTACCGGTTCAACGTGGATAAGATCCAACTGAGCGACGATTTCGAGGTGGCGCCGGAGTGGTGAGCGTGCCATTGGAAAAGCGCCAGAGGACTGGCGCAGTCCAAGACGCTGCGCGCGGTTCGGGGGCGTCGAGTTGTGCGCCAGCTTTTGGCGTACGCCAGCCGTCGGCCGCTCTTTTGTTTGGACATTCATTTCCCGCCCTCCATCGTCACCACCCGCATTCCGTCATTCCCGCGCGGATCAATGACCTTCACCGCCACGCGCCACGTCCCGCCTTTGCCCAGCCGCTCGGGGCGGGGGAAGGGCACGCTCACCAGTCCGCTCAGCGCCTCGAAGGCATCTTCCTCAATCACATCGGCGTCGCCGAGTGCCTTCGCCAGCTTCGCCCACTTGCTCTTGTCCGGGAAGAACGCCTGGCAGACACAGAAGGTCCGCCCGTCGTAATCCGAGTCGAGGAACCATGCAGCGATGCGCTCCTTGTCGGTCGGAAACAGCGTGTTGCTCACCGGGTCATAGACATCCATGCCCTCGACCTCGACGGTGAACTCTCCGTCCGCCTGCTTCGTCGGGCCTTTCACGCGCGGGGCGCTGAAGACGGTGAAAAGCTGGCTGCCGGGCTGGGTCTTGAGCAGGTCGCCCATCGCCACGTCAGGGCGGATGAGCGCCATGTGCAACCGCAGTTTCGGATGGCTGCTGCTCTCGATGCCATCCTGCGCCGTGGCGTCGAAGCCGAAGCCGGCGAAGACCACGTCGTCGTAGCCTTTGCGGTTCGCGTCACGGATCACGTCCTCCACCTGCATCGAAGACACGTTGCCGACGGATGGGCCGACACTCACCGCCACCCGGCGCTCTTTCTTATCCCCGTTCACCCACTCGCCCTCGGCGTGAATGAGCGATGCCCCGGTCAGCGGATCGAGCCGGCTGAACTTCATGTTCTTGTTGACGGGGAAATCCACGCCGCTGGCGCGGAGCAGCCGCAGAATCTGGTCGAGATGCGCCTCGATATTCTGAAGCTCTGTAGGAGTCGAGGTAACGAGACTCTGGCTCCCTGGAGTTGCAGGCAGCCTCCTTACGTCGGCTCCTACAGCGGAAAACACCTCCAACTCGTCTGGCGCACCACCAATGGGTGTGTCGGGGCCTTCTCCCACGGAGATGACGCCTTCCATCGAGAACGGGCCGCTCACCCGCACGACGCCTTTCACGATCTCCGGCTTGTCCACCAGTTCCTCCATCTCGGCGTTGGCGGCGATACAGGCGTTCACCTCGTCCATCTTCGCCCGCCACGCGGCGCGGTAGGCGGTCAGTGCGTCCGCCAGCGACTTCGGCCAGTCGGGATCGGTGTCAAAAGGCACCTCCCATTCCTGCCAGCCGGGAGCGCCGGCATCCTTGCCGGCGTTTGCTGCTGCCGGCTGGAAGCCGGCGCTCCCAGGAATCGCGGCGCGATAAGCCTCCGCCTGCTTGGGCGTCACGCCCTTGAAGGGCTTCTTCGCGGGGAAGGAGCGGAGCAATACCGCCGCCGTTTCCGGCAGCAGCCAGCGGCGCGTGTCGGCGTCCGTCACGGCGTTCGCGCCATGTTCGCGATGCTTGGCGATGAGCTTCCCCACTAGCTTCTCCTTGAGCGCCGCGCCGACTTTGGCCACTTCGCGGTTCAACTGCTTCAGCTTCTCCGCGAGGATCGTCTCGTGTTTGGCGAAGATGGGATCGAGCGAAGTGTTGCGGGCGATGCTCTTGAGCGTGATGTGCGGGACGGTCTTGCAGGCGAAGGTGTATTTGCCAGGCATGGAAGTCGCGGGAGCGTCTTGGACTGCGGCAGTCCTCTGCCGCTTTTGATGGGCGTCGCGGTGCGAAAGCGCCAGAGGACTGGCGCAGTCCAAGACGCTGGCGCGCTGGCCGGACACCTCACCACTCAGCCACGTCCCGTGCGGATTGCGCGCCACGTCCTCCGCGCTGAGCGGGCGAAGCTGGTGGTAATCGAACTTCGCCGTCAGCAGCCGGTGCTTGGCCAGCGCCAGCGCCACGCGACTGGAATCGCAGGTGATCCAGCGCCGGCCCCACTGCTCGGACACATACGCCGTCGTCCCGCTCCCGCATGTCGGGTCCAGCACAAGGTCACCGGGATCGGTGGTCATCAGGAGGCAGCGCTCGACCACCTTTGTCGACGTTTGCACGACGTAAATTTTATCAGAAGCGAATCCAGCTATTCCCGTATCTCCCCATAGATTGGAAAAAGGAAACACAGCGAAGTCATCGAAATATCGTCGGTAGTAGATTCCGCCGTCGGTTGTTTCCAAACGTTCTGCAGCAACCAGGCGCTTCATGCCGTCTTCGCCCGTTTTCCAGTAGCCGCGCTTTGGCCGAAACTCTCTTCCCTCAAACGGAATTGGAAAGTCACCGGGAGGCCGCTGACTCGTTAGATTATCTATCCGGTAGACTCTTGCCGCACCAGCGAAATCAGCATTGTAAGTAATTTTCGCCCCCGTTGGCAGTTCCATTCGGTTGTATGCTTCGCCGCCTTCGCCTCCGACCGCTTTACCGCTATAGACCTGTCGGAATTTTGCTTTGGCAATGTCCTTCACGAACCACAGTAGATAATCGCTGGTTGAAGAAAGGAGTTCAGTTGTCGCGCTTGACGTCTTCTTGAAGTTGATGAGACCTCCAAAGTTTGCAACCCCAAATACCTCGTCCAAGACACACCGCACGCGGTGCAGATTTTCATCGCTGATCTGCACGAAGATGCTGCCGGAGTCGGCGAGGAGTTCCTTGGCCATTTGCAGGCGGTCGCGCAGGTAAGCGAGGTAGGAGTGGATGCCGAGCGTCCAGGTGTCGCGGTAGGCTTTGACCATCTCCGGCTCGCGGGTGAGGTCCTGCTCGCGGTCCTTCACGTCGCGCTGGCCGAGCTGCGGCTGGAAGTTCGAGGCGAATTTGATGCCGTAGGGCGGGTCGAGGTAGATCATCTGCACCTTGCCCGCAAGGTCTTCGCGCCTGGCGAGGCTGGCCATGACCTGGAGCGAGTCGCCGAGGATCATGCGGTTCGCCCAGTCCACGTCGTGCTGATAGAACTGCACGGCCTGGGCGTATTCGTGCTGCGGGTCGGCAAAGAGATCGCGCTCCACATCCTCCCGCGCCAGGACGCGCAGGATGGCCTGGGTGGAGATGCGCTCGTGCATGTGCAACGCCACCGGCTCCACCTCGAACCACGGCTTCTCCCGCTTGCCGCTCCACTCCATCCACGGCTCATGGCGGCGGAGGGCATCGGCCAGCACCTTCGCCTCCTCCGCCGAAAGCGCCCGCTTCCGCGCTGTCGCCAGAAGTTCCGGGAGTTTGTCTGCCGCCGTCGCCTCCGAGGCCAACCGCAGCACCGGCGGCAGGTGAGGATTGTATGCGTAGCGAAGCTTGGGCGCTTCCTGAAGCACCCCCTGCGCTTCCAAGCCGGACGGCGGAATGTTCTTCCGCTTGGCCGGGCTTCGGTAACTGGTGATGGCGTCGCCGCTATTGGCAGGCGTACGCGCTCCGGTTGTTCCCGTTGTACGTGGCATAGGCTGAGTCGCTCGCGCGCGAATCAGCCCTGTCGGGATGGCTTGTCCTCCGTGGGTTCTATCCCGGTGCCTGCAAACAAAAGGGACGTGTTTACACACGCCCCAAGACAGGCACCGCTAAGAGCCCACAGAGGAGCGCTTTCAACACGCCCCACCGGGGGCGTGCATCAAGCGTTGTCCTCTGTGTCGAAATTAGCGGTTTCGTCTTGGACAGCAGCCGAAGCTACGCGAAATCAGATTGTTGGTTTTAGGTCGTTATCGTTATGTGTTGTGAATCGGTTTCTCTACCGGCCCGCAGCGTAAGCCCGGCGCGGCGGCGGGCGCAAGGGCGAAGGCGAGGCAATCGCAGGCGTGGAAGGCGTTTGGCGGCGTCCAGCGCGCCCGTGGTGGCGGCTTTGCGCAAAAATGGGGCTGGCGGAGGCTGCAGGCAACGGTTGCGGGTTGCTCCGGGGCGACGGCAAAACGCCTCGCCGCGTCGGCGGGCTTCAGGCAGCGGCCTGAAGCACGGCGCGCCGGGTTATTCCCGCACTCTTGAGTGGTGGTCTCATGGACGGGCGGCGGCCCGGCGGGCGGCCAGCTTAGCCCAGTTCTTGGCGTAGTAGGCTTGCTGCCGCGCCACCAGCCTCACCTTGTTCCTGGCGTAGTAGGTTCTGCCCCGCTCGGTAAGTTCCTGCTCCAACTGGCGGCAGCCGGTTCTGTTGTCATAGGCTAAGATTGCGGTGAATGCGCTTCACATCGGCGGCGGGCAGCGTTCACAGGAATAACTCCGGGCTGACTTTGAAATGGGCGGCAAGTTTGCGGATGTGGGCAAGGGTGAGGTTGCGCTCGCCGCGCAGAATCATCGCGCCCAGGTTGCGGCTCCCGCCCAGGATGCGGGAGAGGTCCACCCCGCCCAGCCCGTGCTCGGCGAGCAGGTGCTTGAGGATGTCTGGCCCCGTGGCTTGGGGCCACTCCACATGGTCGGCGTCGTAGGCTTCCAGGAGCGAGCAGAGGAGGTCGAATTAGTCGCGCTGGTCGGGCGTGAAATCGTCCACCCACAGCGCCATCGCGTTAGTTGTTACGGGCCACAGTGCCGTCGTAGGAAGTGCCGTTTTTCGGCCGAATTGAGCTCGTAAGTGCGGACACGTTTACGGTGGCAGTGCGGGCAAAGTGCCGTCCGCGCCGTCCGCCCCCTTTCTTGAGCCTCTCTCAG
>CAINDV010001276.1 GCA_903847485.1 uncultured Verrucomicrobiota bacterium | reverse complement strand
GCGCTGGCGGGCGCAAGCGGGGCGGAGGGCGGCCACGGCGGTGAACCAATGAATCCAGAGCAACATAATTGCCCACCGGTGTAGCACCCCCGGTCGGACAAATACCGTCCGCCCCTCAAAGATTCGGCCGGCTCGCCGCGAGCCGTTCGCGGCCCCGCCGGGCGCTCAGCCCCGCTGAAATCCCGTCACTCTTCAGTATTCAGAGCAACCTCATTCAAGTAATTTCGTTGCCCTGACTCGTATCGAGACATGCATACGTAAACACCTCCAAATTGATCTGAGAGCCAGTCATGTGCTGGTGTTACCTCTCCCAACCAGTCACCCAAGCAATATCCACCGACTGCAACGCCTCCCACCACCACACATTGGCCGACTGGAATGGCGATTGGGGGAAGCGTTATCGGAGGCATTGTTACAGGAATTGCAATGGCGCCTGATAATCCATCGGTATCAATAAATGTATTCGCGTTATTCCAAGCGAAGCGGAAATCATTCGGGTCAAGAATCGGTGGATTGTCGTCTCCTATTCGACGTGAGTTGAACCCTGGTTCCAAGATTGGATCCCGGTTGATCCAGCGCTGGATGCCGGGGTCGTAGTAGCCGAGTGTGGTTTGCAGGGACGCGGCCAGCGCCACCAATGTCAGGCAGGGCAGTAGTTGCATTATTCGTTTCATGTGCTTACTCGCTTTCATGGTTGTGATTTGCGCCGATCGTGGTTGAAGGCGCTTCAAGGGATTGGGGTCTTCGGGCACCGGCACCGGGGAGATCCCGAAGCTCGAAAGTTGGCTGAGCGCTCCGCCCGACGCCGGTGGAGCGAGGGGGCCGGCGGCGGGATTTTGCGCTTGCCCGGCCAGCAGCGCCAGCAGACCCAGCTCCGGTGCCAAGCTGGCCGCCTGGGCGTAGCACTGGCGGGCTTCGTCCAAACGGCCCGCTTCCCCAAGACATGCCCCGCGCAGCGACAGAAACACCGCCAGTTCCCCCGCCGGCCCCAGCGACCGCAGGTAGCCGTTCGCCCGGATTTCCTGGTCGCTCAACTCGAACGGCCAATGGCGGTAGTGCGCGTCGTCATACCGGTTCATGCCGCGGCCCGTACATTCGACGTTGAAACGCTCGCCGCCGCCTTCCCAGCGGGCAAACAGATGGCCCTTGGTGGTAACCAAGAAGACCGGATATCCCAGCCGGCGGGCCAGCGCGACGTAGAGCACCGGCATGGAACTGCAGGTGCCCGTGCGCCGCTTACCCAGCAGACCATGCAGGAATAGATCCCGCGAATCGGCGAAAAAACCATCCCCGCTGACTGTTGCTTGCGGCGTACCAATGCGGTCTGAGTTGTAATGAACACCGAAATCCTCGCATACCACGACCGCCAGCATCAACATCCGAAAGTAACCCTCCGAGTTGTCGAACTCGGCGGGATTGCGGCGAAAGCGGTAGAAATTCCGGTCAGTCTCCGCGCGCGCCCGCCGCGCCCAGCGATCCAGTTCGGCCAGACAGCGTCCCACGTCCATCCCCTCCGCGCCGGGCAAGCCTTGGCCAGCCACCAAGTTCAGAAGCGCTATGTCCCGATCTCCCGAAACGGACAGAGCCTTTGCTGAACCGGAATGATCGCCTTCGGTCTGCCGAACAGGCTGTTTGAAGCTGTTGGACAACAGCATCCTTGCAGCAAAACCCGAACCCACGAGCGCGGCGGCCAGCAGGATGCCACCCAACAGCCGGTAGGGCACGTAACGTCCAAGCCGCGCCTGGGATTGGTGCTTTGGGTGGGGCTTCGTTTGTCGGGAGGGGTTGCTCATGCTGAAAGCGCAACTTTAGGGTGTCTACTTCGCAACCAGACTTTGCTCTTCCTTGGGAGCGCACACCGCCCACTGAGGCTGGGCTTCATCCCTGTGACACATCTTTCATTCTCGATTCTCCTTCTGTCTTCTTAAGGCCCGTGCAACAGGCTTCCTTGATCGTGCATAAGGCAGATAAGCCCTAGCGCCAATATAACAATCGAAATAGCGGCGCAACCTTCCATGAAAAGCTGGGCTTTGGTAAAGGGATACGCCTCGAACCTGCCACGCATCACTACAGGTGTAGCCACAAGGGCAAGCAATGCCACTTGGAGCATCGTTCCCACAGCCAGTAAGAAAAGCACTCTGAATTGAGCACGCGTTAGATCGTCACTCTGAATACTCAGTGACGCGAGGAGGTCGGCCAGTATGGTAAACGCAAACAACCAATATGAGCACACCAAGCCACGGCGGACAGAAGAACCAACCGAAATCCTTTCCACACTGCGCCGCCAGAGTCGCCAGCAGGCAACGCAAACGCATAACACCACAAAATACGTTGTTGTAAGCATGAATCGCAGCCAGGAGATTCTGTTATTGATCCACCTTCTTGAGGCAGTCTTCGTAAGCTTCATCTGCGGCCTTTTGCATTTCATCCACTTCCTTCTTGCAATGAAGATAGTGGCAGAGATCGACAACCACGTCCACTCCTGTCCCAATGATTAGCCCTAACCCCGCTCCTGGCAGAGCGCCAATGAGTCCGCCACCCACAATGCCTATTCCGCCGAAAATGATTTCGCCCCCAATCGCCCACGTGACAACGCCTGCTGTACATTTCAGTCCCGCCGCACGCACTTTCTTCATGTCTGCCTCATAAGCATCGTCACAATCCTCTTTGGTCAGCAAACCAAACGGATCGTATTTCGAGATGGGTGCATCGTTGCAGAATAGATAGGCGTTGCCGTCTTTAGGTAGCGCAGAATAACAGGACGCACATGCACCTCGGAGAACCCTGTGTCCTTGTTCTGTCAAGGGGTCTCTGTTTGGCCACCTCTGCGTGCTGGGATCGTACCACCGATACAGGTAGTAGTAGAGTCCGATGGCGGCGTGGTATTCCTTGCTGCTGAAACGATAGACGTTGGCGTCGGCCAGGCTGCCGCTCTGGCTGACCGTGTTCCCATAGGGATCGTAGAGGTAACGAGCGAGGACGTTTCCGTTGGTGGCGAGCAGGCAAGTCACGTTGCCATTGCCATCGCAGTGGTAGAAGGCAGGAGAGAGAAGAGAGGAGCCAGGAGTTAGGAGACTATTCTCGGTCCTTGCCAGCAGGCCGCCGATGCCCCCGGCGCCTTCCAGCGTGCCGCTGAGGTCGCGGCCACGGGTGTAGGTGACGGTCTGTTGTGGGACGTTGGTGGAGAGTTGCGGGGCGAAGTGGCGCTCCTGGATGACTAACATGCCGTCATATGTGGCCGGCGGCGCGAACATGCATGAAAACCGCCGGTTTGAAATTGTCGGCATGGCGTGAGTGAAAAATGTGAAAAAACCGGCAGCGGAAACTGCCGGTTGGCGGGGGGGCAAGGAGTGTGCGGTGGTTCAGCTTTGGATTTGGTCTTTCATGCGAAAGCTGGAGCCTTCGATCATGACCGTCTCGGCATGGTGGAGCAGCCGGTCCAGGACGGCGGAGGCGATGGTGCTGTCGTTATTGAAGATGCTGGCCCACGCTTTGAAGGGTTTGTTGGTGGTCAGCACGATGGAGCCACGTTCGTAGCGCTGGCTGATGACTTGGAAGAGCAGGTCGGCACCGTGCTGGTCAATAGGGAGGTAGCCCAGTTCGTCCAACACCAGCAGCCGGGGCCGGAGGTATTTCTGGAGCTGGCTCTTGAGGGCGCTCTTTTTCTGGGCGGCGCTCAGGTGGTTGATGACGTCAATGGCGTTGGCAAAGAGCACGGAGTGGCCCTCCAGGCAGGCGGCGTAGCCCAGCGCGGTGGCCAGGTGGGTTTTGCCCAGGCCGACGGTGCCCAGGAAGATGACGTTGGCCTGCTGGGCCAGGAACTCCAGGCGAAAGAGGTTTTGGACCTGGAGGCGGTTGATTTTCTTGGGCCAGTCCCAGCGGAACTGTTCCAGGGTTTTGAGGACTGGGAAGCGTGCGGCTCTGACGCGCAGTTGGATGGTGTGCTGGAGGCGTTGCTGGTATTGGCCGTCGATGAGGCGGGCGAGGTAATCCACATGCGTCCAGGATTGCTGGGCGGCCTGCTGGGCCAGTTCAGCATGTTGGGCCTTGAGGAAGGGTAGTTTGAGATAATCGAGTTGTTGTTGGAGCAGTGCGCTTTGAGTGTTCATAAGGATGTCGGGGAGGGTTTGATCTCGTAGAGGTTCAGGTCGGCCGGAGGCAGGTCCAGATCAAGCAAGTCCTGCCCGCGGGTCAAGTGCAGGGGCGAGGGGGAGTCGAACTGGCGCTGGCGTTGTTCGAGGAGGTTGGCGATGTATTCGCAGCCGAAGGCCTCGAAGGTGAGGGCATCATCGAGTGCGCGGGCGACTTTCTCCGCTCCGTGGATCTGGCTCAGGGCGACGATCTTCTGGATGTGATGCGGGGTGTTGAGTCGTTTTTCCTGTAGGCAGCGCACATAGAGGTCGGCCTGGGGGCCCAGGCTCAGGAAAGCTTGGAGGCAGGTTTGCTCGCGCGCGCGGTGCCGGTAAACGAGCAGTTCCTGGATGTGGTCAGGATTGCGGATGTCCTGGCGGCGGTCGTAGCTGCGGGGGTGGGTGGCGATGAGTTTCTCCTGATGATAGAGCAGCAGTTGCTCCGGGTAGAGTTTGAGGGTGAGCTTTTGGGAGGCGTAGAGATGGGGCACGGTGTAGCGGTTGGTGTCCAGGACCACGCGGCAGCAGCCGTTGGCGCCGATGGGGCGCAGGACCGCGCAGTCGTAAGGCACGCGCGGCAGCGGGCGCAGTTGGAGTTTTTCCTGGGCCAAGCGTTCGCTGGGTTTGGCGTGGGTTTCGCCGTGCAGGCGCACGTTGGCCACGGTGTCCAGCCACTGGCGGGCGGCCGGGTTGAGGGCGCTGAAGGAGGGAATATCCAAGCCGTTGAGGAAGTTCTTTTTGACGTAGCCGACGCCGTTTTCGACGCGCCCCTTTTCGTTGCCCTTGCGCACCTGGCAGGCGACCGGAGTGAAGCCGTAGTGAGCGGCAAAGTCGAGGTAGCGCGGGTTAAAGCATGGGGCCAGGCCGGGGCGGTGTTCCAAGACGCCGGTCTTGAGGTTGTCGATCATGATTTTGGCCGGCGAGCCGCCAAAAAACTCCAGCGCGTGCCGGTGGCCGGAGAGGAACTGTTCCCTGCCCTGCGTGAGGCTGAACTCGACGTAAATCATGCGGCTATAGCAGAGCACCATGACAAAGAAGGAAAGCCGGCGGCGGGTGCTGCCCACAGTGATGGAGCCGTAGCTGCCCCAATCGACCTGGGCACATTCCCCGGCGGCAAACTCCAGCATGAGAAAGGCGGGCTGGCGCACCGGGCGCACGCGCCGGACAAAGTCCTTGAGGATGCTGTAGCCGCCGGCATAGCCCTGAGTGTTGAGCTGCTGGAGCAGTTGCTGGGCGCTGTAGCGATGGCGCTCCAGCAGCGCCACGATTTGGCCCTTGAACGGGTCGAGCTTGCTGGCGCGCTGGTGCCCAGGGCTGCGCCGCCGCTGGTAAGCCGAGCGCTCGACCCATAAGGCGACGGTCCGCGGGTCCAGGCCCAGTTCCTCGGCGATCTGGGCCACCGTGAGATGTTTGTGATCCGCCAGCTCCCGCAGTTGGCAAAAAACTGCGTAGCCAATCATAGCGAGCCTCCCGCCAAGACCCGACGCAAGATCTCGCCCGCCGATTGCGTTTGGCCGGAACGCTCCGAAACCGTGGCGGGCGCGGGCGTGCCGGCTTCAGGCATGGACAACACCTGGTAAAGCGGTTTGCGATAGGCAATGAGGTCCGCCCGCACCAACTGCTCGCGAGCGTTGGCCAGCCGCAACACATCCAGGCTCAGGGAGCGGCCCAGGGCGGCTGCGGAGTAATAGCTCAACCCCTGAGCGTCGGCGACCGTGACCAGGAACAGATACAACGCCCAGGCGCTGTGGTCGCAGCGTTCCAGGTGACGGTGGCGAATCAGCCGGTGGTCCACCCAGCTAAAGCCCGGGGGAACTTGCCGCTGCCGGTCCGCGCGCAGCAGATGTTTGTAAATCATAAGCCAGAGACAGTTGTTGGTTTGTCTGCTCCGGGACGCCTCGTCCCAGAATGTTTCGGCCCTGTTCTACCACCCGGCGCGCGGTCGCCGCGATGTCATCTGGTAACGTACGGCCCGTAATCATCGAGAGCAGCCCGATAAACCCGGGGTCCTGAGCGAAGCAGAAATCTTGTAACGTACCCAGAGAGCTGCGGGGTGCGTTACCAGATGACTGCGCCCTAATTTCCGAGGCAACCTGCTGGGGGATCGTCACTTGTGTTGATGGCTTAGCCGCAGGCTTCTTTTTCCAATACCCTGGATGGGCCTTGCGCCAGGTGCGCACCCTCTCCACCTCTTTGGGGCCGCGGAAGTAGTCTCGGTTGCCGGGCTTGCGAAACCAGCGGCGCTGGCTGGCCGCCTTGCTGGCGTGGCGGCAACCGGGCTTGCCGCAGTAATGCTGGCGCTCCCGGTTGCGGTAATCAGGCAAGAACAACTCGCTGCAACATCGGCACTTCCGTCGCTTCGGCTTCAGACTCATCGTGGTCTGACACCAACACCAGAGCTGCGGGAATGAAAGGAAAACCAACCGCCGGAAGAAGGGCCAAACAGGAAGAAGGAAGAAGAGTTTTGGAGTGAATATTTTGAAGAAGAAGCACCGGAAGAAGATACAATTTCAAACCGGCGGTTCTAACGCATTTTCATTTCGCCGCTGACAGTCATAGACGTAGTAGATTTCGGATACCGGATTCCAGATGTCGGATGCCAGTGTGTACTCCTTGCGGATGCGGCGGCGCATTTTGCCATCGTAGGTGAACTCGCTCTTCGTGACGATCCCGCTGGCATTGGTGACGATGACTGAGGTGAGTTGATTTTCATCGTCATAGACGAACACGCGGCGGCTGTCGTTGGTCAGGTTGCCATTGAGGTCGTACTTCATGGTGGCTGCCGCGGGCAGCCAGGCGCTGACGGTGCTCGTGTCCGCCCGTCCGTAGCTATCCAGCGCGATGGCGGTGAAGCTGTTCGAGCCGTCGCTGAGGCTGACGTTGGTGCGGGCAAAGGTGTAGTCGGCGTAGAGCAGCGCCGTGAGGGTGTTCACGGTGACGTTCGTCGCGGCGCTGGTGGTGGTGCCGGCGACGGTCATGACGCTGCCGGAGCGCGCGACGTTCGTTAGTTCGTTCAGGCTGTTCACTTGGAACTGCTGCGAGATCGTTGTTGGTGCGCCAGTTCAGATTCCCGGCGGGGTCATAGGCATAGCCAAACTGCTCATGCCAGCGGGTCGTGCCGCCACTCTCCTTGCCCTGGGCGGTGAGGAGTTGGCCCATCTTGTCGTAGCCGTAGTCCACAAAGCTGCCATCGGTGCGGGTCTGCTTCGTGCGTTCGCCGGCCAAGTCGTAGGTGTAGCTGTGGGCGTTCACCGGGCTGGCGGCGGGGTTGTAGAGGATGGTGCTCTTCACGCGGCCCACGGAGTCCAGCTCGTTGGTGATCCAGTTGCCGCCGGGCAAGGTGAGCCGAGCGACGAGGGTCGAGGGCTGAGCAGCGCCATACTCATAGCCGAACGCGCCGGCGCTGGAGGTGATGTTGGTGAGCCGCTTGGCCACGTCGTAGCCGTAGCTCTGGCTCCAAGCGGCGGCGTTGGGCTGGGCCACGCTCAGGCCGGTGCGCTGGCGCTGCTGGTAGGTGTAGCTCACGGTGTCATCGCTCCACGGGCCGTCTTCGCTGAGCAACTGCCCGCTGGCAGTCCAAGTGTAGCGGGTCGTGCCCACGGCGTCCACCAGGTTGGTGAGGCGGTTGAGCGCGTCGTATTGCAGCGTCAGGTCGGTGCTGCTGGGGTAGTCAACATTAGTCAGGTTGCCCACCGGGTCGTAGTGGTAGGTGGTGGTGCCTTTCTGCGGCGTCCAGCGGGTGCTCAGCCGCCCGCCCGCGTCGTACGTGTAGCGGAAGACGGCCTGGCTGGTGTCTTCGACCTTGTTGGTGAGCAGGCCGTATTGGTTGTAGTTGTTACGGGCCACAGTGCCGTCGTAGGAAGTGCCGTTTTTCGGCCGAATTGAGCTCGTAAGTGCGGACACGTTTACGGTGGCAGTGCGGGCAAAGTGCCGTCCGCGCCGTCCGCCCCCTTTCTTGAGCCTCTCTCAG
>CAINDV010001275.1 GCA_903847485.1 uncultured Verrucomicrobiota bacterium | reverse complement strand
TGCCCTCACCGGGCGTTCTTTGACACCGACAACCGGGGGATGCACTCGTTCCTCCAGCATGTCGGCGTTTTCACTCGCCAAATCGCCGCGCCCCGGCATCATCTCCGGTCGTCTGCCATGAAACGAATGTCTGCATCCTATTATCTGAGTCCGGCCGGAGTCCTCCGGCCCGGCCTCCTTGCCTGCCTGATGGTGCTCGCCCCGCTGCTCGCGGCACGGAGCGACCAGCACTGGACCACCAACGGCGTCCACCAAGGCATTCTCACCAGCGCCGCGCGGGCGGACAGCCCCAACGCCCTGGACGACGCCAGCGTTTCCGGCGGGCGCAACTACATCGGCCGCTTCACCCTCTCCTACGCCGTATGGTCCCTGGCCAAGGAACCGGTCCACGACTACATCTTCACCTGGGACTGGCACCCCGGCGAACTCGCTGTCGGCAGCGGGCCGGCGGGCGCCATCACCACGCGCGGCCTCGCCAAGTATCCCGACCTGGCCCGGCAATTCTCCGCCCTCAAACCCATCTCCGTGACCCTCGCCACGGACATCGAATTCTACGATGCGAAGAATGAGCGCATTGGGAAGGGCCGCAAGACGATCATCCCCGACCTCGTTGAGTCCGCCGGCAGCAAGGAACCGCTCCACGTCCCCGGCAGCCCGAAGTGGGAGGATTTCTTTCAGTGCGAAAACGGCGAAAACCTGTCCAGCGACGACCGTGCCGCCAAGAACCAGAAGCTCTTTAGTGAAGCCGTCCGCGTGCAGATCGTGTCCCCCAAGCTCACCGCCATCGAATGGCCCGAAGGTTCGCTCAAACTCATCGCCGCCGAGTTCACCCGACGCGAGGCGATGGAGAAGAAGTCGCAGGCCACTGTCGCCGCCAAGCCCAGCAAAGCGGTGAAACCTGGCACCAGCCTGAATCCACTCGAATTGGCGGCCGCGGGAAAAGCGCCACTCAATCCCTTGGAGCGCGCCGCCAGGGCAGACTCCCAGAGCGCGCCCGCCAATCCGCTGGAACTGGCCAGCCAGGGTGTCCGCACAGCACCGGAGAATCCTTTGGAAAAAACCGTCCGCTTGGAAGCCCAGGAGCGCGCCCGCCAGGAAGCCATCCGCCGCGAGCAGGAGCGACAGGCGGAGGTTGCGCAGTCGGAACGGGCGCAGAAAGAAATGGCAGAACGCGCCGAAGCCCAGCGTCGGCGCGATTACCAGGACGCCTTGGCGGCTTCCCAGCGCAGCTACGAAGACGCTGCCGCCGACCGCGCCTATCGCCGCGCCTACAACCAGCAAAACCGTGAGAAGGCAGCTTGGGAGGCCGGTCGCAGCCGGGAGAGCTTCAAATCGTTTATGGACCCGGCGCTTTTCGGCAACAACTCCGCGCCCTCGCTGGACCCGCGGTCGGTGGTGGGGCAGGTGCCGAGCAGAGGGAGGGGGAATGACTCTGCCCGGCAGGCCGGTCAAGGTTCCGCCGGCTATCAGAACACCAGCCCAGCCGAAAGCACTTGCCCGGTCTGCAACGGCTCCCGACGGGTTCTGACCGCACGCGGGCGCACCCAATACCAAGCCTATCAAGCGGAACTGGAAGCCAATCGGGGCAAGGGCACGGCTGTTCCCGCCCCGTCCTGTGAAGACCAGCTTTGTCCGTCCTGCGGAGGGACGGGCCGGCGCTGACCGTAGCGGCGAACTGGCGTTTGCCGCCAACATCAATAACCACCACAAACATCGCAACCATGGCGCCCCACCCCAGATTTCCCATCCGCCTGATCCCGCCCGGCAAAATGCGGCGAACACAAGTTCGCCGCTACGCCGCCCGTAGTGGCCCTCGGGCGCGCGCCGCCATGTTCCTCCTGAGCCTGCTGTTGGCTAGTTCGCTTTTCGCGGGCGAGAATCCTTTTGCACAGGTAGCAGTGGATTCCTTTTGTGGGCGATTCGCAGGAAAGGACGCGTCTGGAGGGGAGAACGTGGTGCTGCGCCTTAAATCAGAAGGAGGCAAATGGATTGGCTCCCTCTTCTTCAAAGGCACGGTTTATTCCATCAAAGCAGTCCAGCAGGTTGGAACAATAGAGGGGACCTTCGGGGATGAAGAGTCTCGGTTCACCGCCAAGAGTGATGGAGACAATCTCCTTTTCAGTGCCGGCACGTTCACCGCAAGACTCCGGCGGAAGTCTCTGCCAGAGTTGAAGGGGGAGTTCATGTCCAAGCGTGTGAAATTAGTCTTTCAGAATAGAGACGGCGGGATCAACGGGGCGGTCGAGTTCAAAGGCAAGCAGTTCCAGTTTACGGCGGCGGATGTATGTGGTGACTTGGAAGGGATTTTCAAGAATGGAGACGAGGCTTTCAAGTTCACGCTTGCCAATGAGACAGATGGCTTAGTTTTCCAAACTGGGAACTTCTCAGAAATGTTGAAGTCCAGCAGCGACCTGTTGTTGAAGTCCAGCAGCGACCTGTTCACGAGTGCGGACATCACGTTTCAACTCAAGCCCAGCGGTGGAAGGTGGGCTGGAAACGTCACGCTCAAAGGCAGGAGTTTCAGCGTCGAAGCGGCAAGCAAAGATGACGTTTGGGAAGGCACCTATCGCGACGGCGACAAGAACTGGCCTTTCACCGCGAAGATCGATGGAGACAATCTAACTTTCACCTCTGGCACGTTCACCGAACAGCTCAAACGCCAGAAATCGCCGCAATGAACTTAAGGTCATATTCGCGGACTATTCGCCTGAATTCCACTTTACGCCAATGTTCACCACGATAATCCTCATGCCCTTCTGTCCCCCTTCCGGCAGAATGCGCGAACCTCTTCGGCATCATTGCGCCGCCATCCTCCTCCTGAGCCTGCTGGCCTTCACGCCGCTCTTCCCGCATGTCACTCACGCCCAGGACAACCCGTTCGACAAAGCCGCCCAGGCGAGTTTTTCCGGGCGGTTCGTGGGGCCGGAGGCCACGCTGCGACTCAAGCCGGAGGCGGGCAAGTGGACGGGTAGCCTCATCTTCAAAGGAACCACTTACACCCTTCAAGGCGAGAACAAGGAGGGTAAGCTCGAGGGCACGTTCGGGGAGGAAGCCTCGGCTTTTACCGCCACGAGCGATGGCGACAACCTAAGTTTCACAGCCGGCACGTTCACCGCCAAACTCCAGCGCCAGAAACTGCCCAAGCTGGAAGGCGTTTATGCGTCCAAACGCGTGAAGCTCGATTTCCAGAACAAAGACGGGGGACTCAACGGGACCATCCTTTTCAATGGCAAACAATTCCAGTTCACCGCCACGGAATCCTCCGGTGATCTGGAAGGCGTGTTTAAGAGTGGAGATGAGGCGTTCAAGTTCACTCTCATCAACGATTCGTCGGGGCTGTCGTTTCAAACCGGGAAGTTTTCCGATCCTGTAAGCTGGAAGCCCCAGAGATTGCAAGCCACAGCGTTTGGCAATGCCGCGCGCTGGACAAACAGCCTGGGCATGGTGTTCGTGAAGGTTCCGGGTACGGATGCTTGGTTCTCCATCTGGGACACCCGCGGGCAGGACTACCGGGTCTATGCCAAGGACAACGAAGGCATCCTCTACAACTATAATGGAGTGGACCATCCCGTATCGGGTGTGACTTGGAACGACGCGAAGAAGTTTTGCAAATGGCTGACAGAGCAGGAACGCGGCGACCGGATTTTGACGGCCAACGAACTCTATCGCTTGCCGACGGATGCGGAATGGAGCTTGGCGGTGGGTTTGCAAGACGAGCCCGGCAGCACCCCGAAAGAAAGAAACGAGCAGGTCAAAGGCGTCTATCCGTGGGGGGCGCAGTGGCCCCCACCGAGCAGGGCGGGAAACTACGGCGACAAGACAGCGCAGCGGCAGAACGGTTGGCCGGCGATTGAAGGCTACGACGATGGATATGTCTATACTTCACCGGTGGGAAGTTTCAGCGCAAACAAATACGGGTTATACGACATGGGGGGAAATGTGGCCCAGTGGTGTGAGGATTTCTATCATGGGCAAAGCGGCGCCCGGGTGCTGCGCGGTTCGATTTATCAAGAGAGTTACCCCTCTTATCTTTTGTCCTCGCATCGCGTAGATGGACCGCCCGATCGCGAAATGGAATGCTGGGGTTTTCGCTGTGTGTTGGTGCAAGGCGAAGCGAAGTGAAAGCATAGCGCGCCGCCACCATTTCCCTTTTCCGGCAGAACCAAAGATTACAAATCCAGGCCCATTCCTATGCAAACCAAACTTCCGTGCATCTCCTCCACCACTCTGGGCTGCCTCTCCCTGGCGCTGCTATTGCTCGGTGCCGGCTGCTCTACTCACTGGGGGCACAATCCAGCTTGTCTGCATAAACCCGCGTCAATGGAGGTTCCCACTGTGGGGCTGATTTCCGATTCTCATGTGACCACCGCGGATGGCCTGCCCGTCTGGTACGTCCGGAGCAAGTTCGCTGAAGGCCTTGTATCCACGGCGATTCGACCGCCGGCATCGGAGGTTCTCGCTACGAACTTGCTGCGCTACTTCCTGGAGCAGCTTATGAACGCGAACCCGGAATTCATCTTGTTCCTGGGAGACGCGTCCAACAGTGGGTGCCGGGATGAGTTGGAGGCAGCCTTCGCCGTATTGCGGGATTTTCGCTGCAAGACCCACAAGCCAGTCTTCTATGTTCTCGGCAACCACGACATTCTGGCAAACGGCAACGAACCAAAGAACCGTGTCCGCGAGCGCATCTGCGGCTGCAATGACGCTCCAATGACCAAATTCGAAGTGATGAAGCTGGTGTCGGTTTTTAACCGCGAGAGTGCCCGCCTCCCCGGCATCAGCCAGTACACCGACAACTTCAACTCAATCACGCCTCCGGCGAATGAGGCGCAGGCCCGGAACTGCCGCCGTCCCGGCTACTTTCTCGCCGGCTACTTCCAATTCACGAACGGCAACCCCAACGCCGCGTGCGAGGTGCTGCTGACCGACACCTGTGACTACAGCGATGTCGAGTCGCCAACAATCGCGGGAATGACGTTCTATGGCGCACGCGGCTCCATCTCCTGGAAATCGGATGCAGCGCAGACCGCGTACTTTCAGCAGTTCACGAATGGGCCAGCGTTACGGATCATCGCCTCGCACTATCCCACAGACGAGTTCAAACCATGGCCGCTCCGCCAGAACAAGGTGGCTCAAGCAGGCAAGCTCTGCCCGGTGGGAAAGACAAACCTCTGGGTGTCCGGCCACACCCACAAGCCTAAGCCATGCTGGAAGCATCTGGCGTTCACCGACAGCCACGCTAGCTATGGCTGTCTCGCCATCAACGTCGGCTCAACCATTGACAAAGAACCCCAAGCTACGGTCCTTCACGGTGAAGGAGACACCTTGCAACTCACCCAGGTGAAGGTGCAGCTCGGAGCCTGGACCAACGGCGTTTTCAGCCGATTGCAGTCGCCACCACAAACCTACACGCCAGTCGCCGGTGGAAAGACTCTCTTGGCCCCATTCGGATTGGACCGAAGTTATCGGAACGGCAAGTGGCTTGCGTGTGACACGCGCACGGCGGTCCACAACTTGCAGCGTTTCATCGAGGCTGAGTTGGATGCAGACAATACCCTCGACCGGCTGACCCTCGAAGCCTATCTGGGGTGGTTGGCGGCCAAGTATGAAGCGAAGTAGCCGCGGACGTTCAGTCCGCGCTATTTTTCCTCCGTGAACCCGGCACCTCCCGCGCCCGTGCGGCTTTCGGTAGAAATCCGCCATTCTCTTCGGCGAACAAGCCGTTCTTCGATCCGGAACTTCCGCTCCCTTCCCAGCGCCTTTTGTTTCGTCGTGAATATTGGCGGCGCTCTGCCGAGGCGCCGCTACGCCCGCGTCCGTAGCGGCTTTCTGGCGAAAGCCGCCATGCTCTTTGGAGAAATTGGCGGCGGTCACCAAGCCGCCGCTACGCCGCCGGGCAAGCAATAAAGGGGCCAGGAAGCACCGTCCGCAACGGCATCAACCGCAACGCGGTGGCAGCCATTCCGTGCCCGCGCCGTGCGCCCTCCGCCGGCCACCACCCCGTTGGGGTTGTTCTCCGTTTGCGCTGTTCACCCAAGGTAGGCGCGGGCGCACCAACCTTGGGCTGGAGGCCGCAATCCCTTGGGGATCGATTCCCGCTCCTCGCGCTTGGAGTCAGACTCGTTACGGCAGATTTGCTCGCGCTCGTGGGCCGGGCCGCTCAGGAGTAGAGCGGGCCGAAGTTGGCGCAGGCGCGGTAATCGGCGGACTGTGGTTCCAGCGCGCCGCAGAGGCTCCAGGTGCTGGGACGGAAGATATTCTCCTCCGCCACGTTGTGCATGGCTACCGGGATGCGCAGCATGGAGGCGAGGGAGATAAGGTCCGCGCCGACGTGGCCGTAACTAATGGAACCGTGGTTGGCGCTCCAGTTGTTCATCACGGTGTAGGCATCGCGGAAGGCACCCTGGCCGGTTAGGCGCGGAGCGAACCAAGTCGTCGGCCAGGACGGATTGGTGCGTTCGTCGAGCGTCTTGTGAACCTTAGCCGGTAAGTCCACGGACCAGCCTTCGGCGATTTGCAGCACGGGGCCGAGACCCTTCACCAAGCTGATGCGACACATGGTCATAGGCATGCCGCCGCGGGTGAGGAAGCAGGAGGAGAAACCGCCGCCGCGGAAGTATTCATAGATCGCCACCGGCCAGGAAGTCGCCTTGAGGCACTTAGCGGCTTCGGCTTCGCTGATTTCCCAGAAGGGTTTCAGCGCCGGCTGGCCGCCCCGGCTTTGTTGGCCGCAACCATCCAGCGTAGCGGAGCCGGAGTTGATAAGGTGCAGCAGGCCGTTGGCGGCAGCACCGGTAAGCTTAGTGCCGGTAACGCGCTTGACGGCGTCGGGGCTCCAATAGGTGCGCACGTCGGCAAAAATCTGGGCGGTGTTGGTAAGTAGATAGCCCAGCAACATACAGGCACCGTTGAGGCAGTCATTCTCAGTAGCCATGATGACCGGCGGGCGGATGCCATTCCAATCGAAGGAGGAATTCAAGATCGCCTCCATGAAGTCGCCGTTCGGATAGTGGTCGGTCCACTGGCGCTGGCCTTGGAAGCCGCCGGCGATGGCGTTGTGGCCGAGAGCCTCTTCGCCGAAGCCTAGTTCCGCCAAGCGGGGATTGCCTTGCATAAGATCGCGGGCGATGAGAGTCATCTTGACGACCGTTTCCCAATCCAAGTCCTTGCACTTAGCGTCGCGGCGGTTCTTGGCGGGATTCCAATCTTTGCCTTCGATACAGTTGGCGCGGGTCCAGGCATAGGCCTTCTTGAACTCTACTTCGTCATAAACCTTCTCCGCCATGCGCCGGGTAAGCTCACTCATGTCCACGCACTCTACTCTCATGCCGAGATACTCTTCAAAGAACGACTGATCTACGATCGAGCCGGCGATGCCCATCGAGACGCCGCCGAGCGAGAGGTAGCTCTTGCCGCGCATGATGGCGACGGCCAAGCCAGCCTTGGCGAAACGGAGTAACTTCTCCTGCACGTCGGCCGGGATGGAACTGTCACCCGCGTCCTGCACGTCGCGTCCGTAGATGCTGAAAGCCGGGAGACCCTTCTGGTTGTGGCCGGCAAGCACGGCGGCGAGATAGACTGCGCCGGGCCGCTCGGTGCCGTTGTAACCCCAGACCGCCTTGGGCATAAGTGGGTCCATGTCCATAGTCTCGCTGCCGTAACACCAGCAGGGAGTGACTGTGAGCGACACCCCGACGCCAGCGCGGGCGAACTTTTCGGCGCAAGCCGCAGCTTCCGCCACGCCGCCGATACAGGTGTCGGCGATGACACACTCGACGGGCTGGCCGTTCGGGTAGCGGAGGTTGTCGGATAGGAACTTAGCGGCGACCTGGGCCATGTTCATGACCTGGCCATCGAGCGATTCGCGCACTCCCTGGCGGCGGCCGTCAATGGTAGGACGGATGCCGATCTTAGGTAGTGTGCCGATGAGCGGGAACGGATTGTTGTTTATCATAGCGGTGAGAGCTTACTGAGCGAGCGGCGGCGCGTCATTGAATCTTTGCGGAAATCTATTGAGTTTCTTTGGCGTAAGGACTTTCCTCTGGCGATGCAACGAATGAAACTTACCTATGGCTATGCAGACAGTGGTAGGGCGAGGCTCCTGCCGAGCAGCGCTGGGATTGCGGATCTGGGGTCTGGCCGCCACCCCTTTTGGCCTGACTTTTCAGTGCCCAGCGGCGGCCGGGGAAACCAGCGGAGGAACCCACACCCAGAGCGGCTAGGCAGGAGCCTCGCCCTACCACCATCTGCATGGATACGGCTAATCTGTAACCAGGCAATTGAACCCGGTCTGACCTTAACGCCGAGGCGCAGAGAAGGCGGAGGAACGCCGAGTTGGGCCGACCACTTAGCCGTATCTATGCAGGCGAAAGACCATCCAATTAACCGCAGCGACATAGAGCGGCAAAGCCGCAACCCAAGGGTCGCGCGAAGGTCACGAAGGGAGCGAAGGACCGGTCCCGGGCTTTTTTGCCTTCGCTTCCTTCGCGGTCTTCGCGCGACACGCTTCGCCGAAAATCTTCGCCGAACGCGACGAAGTTGGGAGATAGCACTGCGAAGAACGCGGAGAGGAAATTCTTGCTGCCAATCTCTGCGTGCATCGCGTCTCTGCGGTTTTCTTGGTGGTTTCAACTGTATGGTTACGACTTAGTGCTCACCTTTGGGGTTATTTCACCGTTGCCTCTTCGCGCATGATAAATTCCACCACGCCCGCCAACCGTCCCCGCGTCGCCCTACTCATCGAGTCCTCCCGCGCCTATGGCCGGGGCTTGCTGCTAGGCGTGGCGAAATACGTCCGCGAGCACGGTCCGTGGTCCATTTTTCTCCAAGAGCGCAGCTTGGGCGACGTCAGCCCCGACTGGCTCGCGCAGTGGAAAGGTGATGGCGTCATCGCCCGCATCGAGAACCGCGAGTTGGCCAGAGCCGTGCGCCGGCTCGGTTTGCCCACGGTGGATTTACGCTCGCTGCTGCCGGGGTTGAAGCTGCCGTCCCTGCGCACGGATGACGTGGCGGTGGCGGAGCTGGCGGCGGAACACTTGCGGGAGCGGGGCTTCCGGCACTTCGCGTTCTGCGGCTTCAATGGCGCGGATTACTCGGACGCGCGGCGGGACGCTTTCCAGAAAAGCGTTGCCCATGCCGGGCACCACTGCCAGGTCTTTCAAGAGCCGGAAAAGCCGCAGCGGGCCGGCACGCTCGGTTTCGAAGAGCACGGGCTGAAGTATGAAGACCACGTTGCGCGCTGGCTGCGGCAGCTCCCCAAGCCCGTCGGGCTGATGGCGTGCAACGACATCCGCGGCCAGCAGGTGCTTAACGCCTGCCGCGACATCGGCGTGGCGGTGCCGGACGAGGTAGCGGTCATCGGCGTGGACAACGACGTGGTGCTCTGCGAGTTATCCGACCCGCCGCTATCGAGTGTGGTGCCCAACACGGAGCGCATCGGCTACGAGGCGGCGGCCTTGCTGGCCCGCCTGATGGCCGGGCAACTTCCGCCCACTAGGCCTATCTCCATCGCCCCGGCGGGCGTCGTCACGCGCCGCTCGACAGAAGTGCTGGCCATCGAGGACCGGCACATCGCGACGGCGGCGCGGTTCATCCGCGAACACGCCTGTGAGGGCATTGACGTAAGCGACGTGGTGAAAGTGGTGCCGCTCTCCCGGAGCGCGCTGGAACGGCGCTTCGTGAAGGTGCTCGGCCGTTCGCCCAAGGAGCAAATCTTGCGAGTGCGCCTGGACCGGGCGAAGCGGCTGCTCGCCGAAACGGAGTTCCCCTTGCCCGTCGTGGCGGAGAAAGTCGGCTTCGCCCACCCGGAATACCTGAGCGTGATTTTTAAGCGGAAGACCGGCCTGACCCCGGGGCAATTCCGTCGCCAGGCGCACGGCACCATCGAGGTAGAGGAAGCCGCGCGGCAGATTCGCCCTAGGCGTTGAGGGGCGACCGAGCGTTCCGAGGCAGAGATCGGTTCCTCCTTTGCGCCAAACTCAGAAACCGCCGGAACGCGCGACGGACTTTGGGGCCGTCCAAGCGCAGTCGGATCAAGAGTCAGCACTCCTGACCCAGCAGTTCTTCCAATGAATTCATCCACAAATCCCCGGAGCGCAGGGATGAACGGAAACAGGTTCATCGGCCCTGCTACGCGCCCCTTGCGATTCGGATCAAGGAAGACCGCTGCTGCCCGAAATGACGCCGCAGATGCTTCCCGGAAGGGAAACTCCTGCGGGCGTCGCTGAATCGGCTGGGAAACAGCGGGTCAACGCGCCTGCCGGACGCGGATCGTGTAATTCTTCGCCTGGTCGTTCATCGAGGTGAAGGTCACGTCTTCCTGCGAGTTCTCGGTCAGGATCAGCGTCTGGAAGGGCGTTTCGTCGCCCGTCGAGAAGCCGTTCTGGCCCTTGAAGACGCAGTTGACCTGCACTTCGATCCGGCGGTTTTCGCGGTTGCGGAGGTGCGCGACGACCTGCAACCGGCCGTCCGGCAGTATCAACTCCTGCTGGCCGCTGCAGGTGACGGAGTATTGCACGCCCGGGTCGAGCAGGACCACCGGCTCCTTGTTCTCGTAGGCCGGAGTCTTGGGTGTCTGCGGCAGATACGGCCCTTTGTCGTGGGTGCTGCTGCAGCCGGTGACCAACACAGCGGCCAGGCTGGCGGTGAGGAGTGCGATGTGATTTTTCATAGGTTCAATGTCGGGATCGAAGTGTCGCTGACGAACACGACCTTGTCCGGCGTCGGGCCCGTCACATTAAGGTTGACCGTCTTGGTGAGTTTGGGAAGCGTCTGCCCGCCGGGGTCGAGGAACTCCACCGTCGCGGTGTGCTGTCCCGGCGGCAGCGGGAAGGCGGCAAAGCTCAGGAACTGCGGCAGGTTGTCCCACGTGCGGGTGTCGGCTTCCGGCGTGGTGGCGGCGGAGACAAGTTTTGAGATCAGGCCTGCCGCGGCGATGCCCAGCCCGGCAGCCTGTGCATTGCGATTGTCGCTCACGACGGCGGTGGCCAGTCCGCCGATGATCGCGACGTTGCCTACCATATCAGTGGTGGATTTGAACACAGCCTTGTTGCCAAGGATGTGGTCCATGACGCGGCCGCCGCGCGTCGTCGCCTGGAAGTCCACGTCGTCGGTGGGCGCCACGGGGATGGTGAGCGAATCCACCTTGATTCGGGCCGATTTCACCGGCGAGGGCGAAGTGCGAAACTTCAACTGCTCGCCGTATTCACCGGCAGTGAACTTGGTCGGGCCGGGACCGAATTCGATGAAGAAAAGCACGTTGGCCTGCGGGTTGAGCGGCGGGAGCTTGATCCCCTTGGCGATGTTCTGCGCCCGTTTCACGGCATCGGAGCCGTCGCTACCGAGTTGGGCGGTGGCCAGGCCATCGAGGTATTCGAAGAGAACCCAGTCGCCGGCGTATTCCTTGTTTTCGGTGTCGC
Organism: uncultured Verrucomicrobiota bacterium; assembly: GCA_903847485.1. Classification (GTDB taxonomy): domain Bacteria; phylum Verrucomicrobiota; class Verrucomicrobiia; order Limisphaerales; family JAJXZI01; genus CAINDV01. The sequence continues at coordinate 2,486 of CAINDV010001275.1, read as the reverse complement.
TGTCCTCGAACTCGGCACTGCGGAAACAGGCGCGGGCGTTGTCGGGCTGGCCGTCCATCCAGTAAAGAATCCCGCGATAGAAATACGCCATGCTCCGTTCATACGGTTCGCCGATGAAATTCTTCTTCGACTCGGCGGTGAACAGGCCGCGCGCCTTGCGGGCGTTGGGATCGTCCCCGTAGATCCCGCCCAGCGCCATCAGGGCGTCGTCGAGCATCTGCTTGGCGAGTGGCCAGTCGGCTGAGCGCATGGCGGCGGCGGCGGTGCGGTACTCCCAGAGCAGGCGGTCCTTCTTCGGTCCTTCGGCGGCCAGACGCGGGCCGTCCACGAGGAGGTTGCCGGTGCGGGGAATGTTGTCTTTGGGCGTGCTGGCACAGCCCATCACCAGCGCGGCCAGCAGGCACGTGGCTGCGAGTGAACTGGCGGCGGATTGCCCGAGGCGTGTCAGGGAGACAGGCACGGCAGCAAGACGATCAATTTCTTCGGGCGGCGATGGCCGGTGGCTCCGATCCGGCCTCAGCGATATGCGGCGTCTTCCTGCCCCTGCTTCTTCACATCGGCGGAATCCGCCCAAATGATGGCGCTGGTCCGGGCGTCAATTAGTTGGAAATCGTATTGGATGAAATCGCTGGTCCCCTTGGACGTGCGGGTGGACAAGCCCTGCAGCTTCCCGGTGAGGAAATAGTCCGCGCCGCGGAATTCCTGCGCGGCGGGATCGGCAGTGGCGGTGACTTCGCCCTGGCGTTTGAGGTTGCGCTCCTTCTCCAAGGCGGCCATGCGATCCCGCGCCAGGAAGGTAACCTTGCTGCCGGCCTGCTTGATCAGCTCGGTCTGGATGCGGCTCAGGAACATGTCCTTGTTGATGGGGAAGCGGGTTTCGTTGACGACGGGCTCGAGGACGATGAAAGGCGGTTGCGGCGCGTTGGCAATCTGTGGTCGCGACAGGATGCTGCGCGCCATCTTGTCGGCCACCGCCACGAGGTCCTGCGACTCGATGCCGGTGCCGGTAACGGTGCCCTGCTCGTCGGCGTTCAGGCGGGTGACGCCGGTGCCGGAGGGGTTCTTCACGCCGCTGGAGGCACAACCCGCGGCGAGCGCGAGCACGGCGGCGGACGAAAGAGTGAGCGTTAATTTGGCGAAGGTAGAGTTCATGTGTTTGTTGTCTGCGAGAATGGTTTAACCGGTTGAAAGAGATCCAGGCATCAGAACGTCGGCGCGTCCGGAACTCGAGGCGCATCGGGAATCTGGTAACGCGGGGCGTTGACGGCGTAGTGGACCGGCGCCAGCGGCGGACCCGGAATCGGCTGCGAGCCGTAGCTCTGGGCCGGCGGCGGAGGAGGATTTTCGACCGGCACAGCCTGCGGCTGCGGATTGTTTCGCGTCGCCGCTTCCGCGACGGCACCCAGCACCAAACCACTGCCCGCGCCGATGGCCGCGCCAACGCCGGGCTTGCCGTTCACGCCCTGGCCGATGAGCGCGCCGGACGCCGCGCCCAGCAACGTGCCGCCAACGACGTAATTTGGCCGGGGCGGTGGCGGAGCATAAACCGTTTGCACGGGCACCGGCGTGTAAGCCGGAGCGTAGCCGTAGCCGGGCACGGGTGCCGGGGTGTATGCCCAAACTGCCGGTTGGGGGTTGCTGGCTGCTTCGCGGTTGGCGAGGCCGAAGAGCGCGCCGGCGATGAGGCCCACGCCCGCCCCAATGGCGGCGCCCTGGCCCGCGTTGCCGCCGCTGTAGTAGGTGCTGCCGCACGGATCGCGGTAGTAGTTGCCCGTGCTCGCGCCGATGGCCGCGCCGAGTCCGGCCCCCAGCGCCGCGCCGCCGAGGGCTTCCGGCCAGACCGATTGCGCTTGGGCGCTGACGCAAGCCAGCGCCAACAGAATGGCTGTCAGGTTTCGTTTCATACCAGAATCGGTGAACCAATGTAGCGGCGGCGACGCCCAAATGCCAACTCAACCGGAAACCGGTGTCTGGCCGCCCGCAGTGTTGGGAACGAATCATAAAGTTGCTCCGGTTGGACGCCCCGCCGCGCGGGTTATTCGTTGCGGCAGGCCGGGGCCATCGCGTCCTTGGACTGAAACTGAGGGGTGTATGACCGCAAAGTAACCTGTGGCCAGGCAGCGAGTTTGACTTTGAGATAATCGGAGTCGTTGAGGCGATCCCAGCATTCCGCCCAACGGTTGCTTTTAAGCGCGACGCGCAGGTTCAACACACTAGCACGGCGTTTCGGTGATTCGTTAACATCTAGTTCGCTCGTTTCAAGGCTCAACGCAGGCCAACTGCTGTTCACAAATCGCCGAAACGCTGTACTATGCTGGACAGTGGCGGCTTCATGCAGCGGTCCTCAGGTTGATAAGATCTGAAATACCGCCCCGTTGCCTCATGGATAAATGACACCGAAGGAGTCTGAGCAGGCAGGCATGGTTGACTCGGGTTTCAGTATTCGCGCTAGAGCATAGCGGAGGTGTCAATCCCCGCCCCTGGCA
>CAINDV010001274.1 GCA_903847485.1 uncultured Verrucomicrobiota bacterium | reverse complement strand
TGCCGCTGGCGGCCAGCGCGTCGCGCATGGCTTCCGGGGAGGAAAACTTGCCCGTCCCCAAGATGAGGCGGGAGCGGAACTCGCGACCGGCAATGATGAGCGAACGACCGTGATGCATCGCCGGCAAGATAGGGACGCGCTGGGCGGCTGTCGAGCCGGCGGAAAACAGCGCAAGCCAAGCGGAACGAAGCGCAACGGCGGGGCTAGAGCTTTACGCGGTCTTCAGCCTCCCGGCGGCGCGCTCCCGCTGAAGAAATTGACTTTTGGTCAACCACCCCATAACGCAGCGCCATGCCCATGACCTTGGACCAAGTCGTTGCGGAAACCTGCCAGTGGCCGGCTGAACGGGTGGCCGAGCTGATGGACCGATTGGCCTTGGAGTTGCCCTCCGTTCCCGAGAACGACGCCGCATGGAAAGCTGAAGCCCGACGCCGCATCGCCGAAATCGAAAGCGGCCAGGTGCAGGGAATTCCAGGCGAAACCGTGGCCGCCCGCATACGCCAGATCGTCGAGCGGTGAAGCCGAACTCGTTTCATCCCGCGGCGGCGGCGGTGGTCCGCGCGGTTGGCAAGGGGTTCGACGCGGCCAAGCAGTGGGCGGCGGAGAACCGGCCTGGGTTGGGAGTTGCCTCTGCTGCCGGGCGTAACTATTCAGCAGCAACCACAAAATGCACGAAATCAAACTGAAGCCAGGCCGCAGGCTATAACTCCATCCGCCGCGTCGGCTCGGCGGACTTGGTGTCGCGCGGGACGCTGGCATTGCGGGCGCGGCCTTCGGCCCAGGCACGCAGCCGGCTGATATGTTCGTCCATAGTCTTGGAGAGCGGCACGGTCTGGCGCAATGCCTCCAGGACATGCACCGTAGATAACTCCTCGTTGGCGTAAAAGGCGTCGTAGAGCGCGCTGATCACGGCTTCCTCCACCTCCGCGCCGCTGAAGTCCTTACTCTGCGAAACCAACGCCGGGATGTCGAACTTCTCCGGATCGCGCCCCCGGCGCTTGATGTGGATGCGGAAAATGTCCGCGCGCTCCAAGTCGGATGGCAGGTCCACGAAGAAGATTTCGTCGAGGCGGCCTTTGCGCATTAGTTCCGGCGGGAGTTGGGAGATGTCATTCGCGGTGGCCACCACGAACACCGGCGCGGTCTTTTCTGAAAGCCAGGTAAGAAAGGTGCCAAAGACGCGCGCCGTAGTGCCACCGTCAGTCATGCCGGAGCCTTGGGAGCCGGCAAAGGCCTTGTCAATTTCATCCACCCATAGGATGGCCGGTGCCACCGACTCCGCCACGGAAATGGCTTTGCGGACGTTTTCCTCGGACGAGCCGACGAGACTGCCGAACATACGGCCCATGTCGAAGCGTAACAGGGGTAATTGCCACATACTGGAGACGGCTTTGGCACATAGACTCTTACCGCAACCTTGCACGCCCAGGAGCAGGATGCCTTTGGGCGCCGGCAGGCCGAAGGCGCGGGCGTGGTCGCTTAGAGCCAGGGCGCGTTTCTGAAGCCAGTCTTTAAGCACCGCCATGCCGCCAACCTGGGCAAAACTCTCGGTCGTTGCGTAATACTCCAGCAGGCCGTTCTTACGGATGATCTGCTGCTTCTCGGCGAAGACTTCATTGACGTCGTCGCCACTAAGTCGCTCGTCTTTGACGATGATCTTGGCGAAGACGTTTTCCGCCTCGCCGAGAGTTAGACCGAGCGCGGCTTGGAGCAGGCGCTCGCGGCCCGCATCGTCTAAGTCAATCTTCACCTGCTTGAACTGCTTCACGTCCTCTAGGATGCGGTCCAGCAGCACCGAGAGTTCGTCGCGCGTCGGCAGTGGGTGGTTGAGGACGGTGATTTCCTTCTCTAGTTCCTCCGGAATTTCCTGCGTCGGCGAGATAAGGATGATCGTCTTGTAACTGTTCTTGAGGTGGACCGCCACGTCCTTGAGCTTGCGGATGGGCGCGGCATTGGCGGACTTGTTACACTTGGCAAGAAACGGGTGGAAATCTTTGAAAATGAAGATCGCCGGCTCGACCTGCTCGACCACTTGGTCCAGCGCCACCAGCGGATCCTTGGTCGCCGCGCTACGGCTCTTCTGCGATTGGATAGAAGTGCCCGCCGCGACGATGCCAGTGGTGAAACTCCACTCGAAGACTTTCTTCTGCCGCTTCTGCGCGATGCCGACGATAAGGCTAGTCAGGCGCGACTCCTCGCTCGATACGATGTAAAGGATCGGGTAGCGGGCACGGATCAGGGTTTCGATTTCCAGGGCAAAGCTCATAGGGAAAGGCTGAAGGCTAAAGGTTGAAGGTTGAAGGCTGAAGGCTATGGCTTATGGCTGTTGGCTGATAGCTGATGGCTGACGGCTCCGCCGTCGCGGCCTCGCGACGGGGCCGAAACTCCGGCGCGTCGGGGTTCAACTCGCTCAGCAAGGCGACAAAGTTCGGCGTAAGGTTGTGCGCCATCACCCGGCCATCCGGCAGGATGAGCAATTCGCTGACGGCCGGCAGCGCGGGGGCGGCCAGGTCAGCGGCTTTCGATAGGTCTAAAGGTTCCATAAGACGATGGTGTGAGTGTGGACAAGTGCGGCAGATGTCACAAGTGAACAAAGCCACCCAACAGCAGGAGGGTACCGAAGCCAACGAGACCCCAGACACATTCCGTGAAAAAACGAACTGCCCGCCCGGTTCTCGGGGTCCGCCGGAACCATGCCCTGGCTCCGATGAGGGCTACGATGGCCAGACACTGAAGGAGCGGTGGGCCCAAATCCCAAAGCGTAGCCACCAGAAGCTGTCCCGCTACGCATCCAGCGACGGCGTAACGCAGCCGCATCGAGCTCAACACCAGAAGCGTGCCAGCCGACAGCAGGGCCGTTATCGTAAAGAAATCCATCCCGTAATCCAGGCTGGAATAGGGTGGGTGCGCCATGTGCCCAGCCATACAGAAATGATGCCTGAGGCAAAAGAGCCAGGTGGGAAGCGCTGCCAGCGCCAGGAGCGAGCCGTGTATGCCGGCCCGATCGGTGAAGAGGTTTTCTACCGAGAGTGACTCCGCCCATTTGCTGGTGCTGGTGGTTGTCGTCATAACACAGTCTTCATTCAATGAGCCGCAAGGCATATTCGTTGGCTATGGCTTGCGCCTGCTGAATCTGCGCTGGCGTCACTGTCCGCCGCAGTTCCGCGTGCCGGCGCGATTGCCACGCCGGCCAGAACCCGGTGCGCAGGCCGACCTTCACGCCGGGCAATGCCGCCGCCAGCCATGCCGCCACCGGCCGCCAGCAGCACTCGACGTGTTCCGGCATAAGTAAGTGGCGGACGATAAGATCCCCCTGCCTGGCCGCCCAAACCAGGTTCTCCTGCACCACGCGGTTGTAGTTAGGGATCTGCGCCAGTCGGTCGGCGCAGGTGTCATTGCCGAACTTATAATCCACGCACCACAAGTCGAACAACCCGTGTAAGAGCGCCCGGCTGCTGGCGGAGCCGTAGGCGTTGGTCTTGAACGCCAGCCGCGCGGTCTCCGGTAACTCGGCCACCACGTCCAGCACGTAAGGCAGATGAATCGTCGGCTCGCCGCCCAAGATCATCACGGTGCGCGCCCCGCCGGCCAGGGCACGCCGGGCGCGCTCGGCTAGTTCCGCCGGCGACAGCGCCAAGCCCGCCTGCGCATTCCAACTCTGAGCACCAGTGATGCAATAGGCGCAACGCATATCGCAGCCACTTAGCGCAATGGCATAGACCGGCACTAACTCTAACTCATCAGCCATGTCAATCTGGGCGCTGTGCAGGCATGGCTCCGGGCCGGCGTGGCAAATCCCCGCCTGCGTCTGCGTCCGGTCCACCTGGCAGTCGTGGGCGCAGAACCGACAGTTCGCCAATTCGCGCCGTGCTAACTCCGCCCGCTGCCGCGCCAGCTCGCGCCGGCCCGTAGCGAAAGGCGGCGGCTCTGTCATCATGGTTATGGGCATCGGGCAAAGCGCGGTCATAGGAGAGAACCACCAATCCCAATGCCGGTAGGGCGAGGCTCCTGCCGAGCCGGAGCTTCGCGCAAGATTCGGAGGCTTTGCCGGAGCGTCGCCCTACCATCGCCGGAGTTGTGAGATTGCTTCACAAGAACAGTCGTTTCCACCAAGGCGTCGCCCGCTCCGGTTTGTCCGCCTGTTCCTTCTGAATAGATTCAGCCAGGCGGCTTTCCACTTCCGGCGGCACTTCGATCTGGGCCGCGTCACAGCGCAAGGCCGCCTCGGTGGTCGGAAACTCCCGTCCTTCCTGCCGGATGGCTTCCGCCTGCTGTTCGATGACTTCTTCCTTCTGGCGATGCTGCAGCTTGGTGTAATCGTTCTTCATGGCGGTTCAGGCGGTTTTGCGGAACTCAGCGGCAAAAACTTTCCGGGCGCGATGCAACTTGCCGCGGACGGCATCAGCGCTTTGCTCGGTGGCTTTGGCGATTTCGTCGTAACTCATCTCGTCGTCGGCGACGAGCAGTAAGATGAGGCGATACTCCGGCGGCAACCGGTCCAGCGTGTGCCGGATGCGCTCGCCCAGCTCCTTGACCTCCAGCACGCGCAACGGCGAGTCGGTGTCGGGCAAGGTGTTTTGCAGAACAAACTCGTCGTCGGTGGTCGAGATGTGCCGCTCGGCCCAGGTCTGCTGCAAGTTGCGGCAATGGTTGATCGCGATCCGGTAGAGCCAGGTGCGGACAGCGGAGCGGCCCTGGAATTGGTCGCCATGCCGCCAAGCCTTCAGGAAGACATCGTGCGTGGCGTCTTCGGCGCGCGCCTCTTCGCCGAGCATCCGCAGGCACAGGTAGAAGATGGCGCGGCTGTGCGCCTCATAGACTTCCGCGAACTCCGGCGCCACCTGCCGGAGCGGGCCGGCGGCCTTCGCCGGGTCTGTCATGTCCTGGTTTGCCAACACTTCGGTCATCATAAGTTTGGAGAGTGCCCGTCCGCAAACATCACGCCCGAAGGTGCAGATTTTACGCGCGAGGATGGGGTTCAACCTGAAAGCCGAAATCTGAGGCCTGAACCCGAAAAACGAAGTTGTACCACGGAAGAACACCGATGGACCTAACGCGGCTAACGCCGCTGGTGCGGTAGAACTGGCGTGTGAAAATCAAGGTTACCACCACGGCCAGCGCCGGTCTGGCGGCGGTGCGCGTCCGCTCTCGGGAGGCGGCAGAGCGTAGCGACGACGGCGCTTTCCCTTCTGGGGCGGCTGGCAGCCAAATGGGTGTCGCGCTCCGCTTGCCACCGCAGTCCAAAAGGTCACCGACAACTTCGGGAGGCCCCGGCTTGATGGAGTCGGTGCCATTCCGGTAGCCTGTGGCATGTCTGTCGCCGTTATTCCGACTCCGCCCATTCCAGACAAGCCGCGTTTCGGACGCACTTTCTGGACGCTTAACTCCATCGAGATGTGGGAGCGCCTGGCTTTCTACAACCTCCGCGTCATGGCGCCGATCTACATCATGCAGGCGGATAACCCCGGAGGCTTGCACCTGACGGCGCTGGACAAGGGGCGGATTTACGCCTGGTGGGCGGTGTTTTCGTCGTTGCTGCCGATCGTGACGGGCGGCTTCGCGGATCGCTTCGGCTACAAGCGGACGATGGCGTTTTCCATCGGGCTGATGATGACGGGCTACGTGATGATCGCG
>CAINDV010001273.1 GCA_903847485.1 uncultured Verrucomicrobiota bacterium | reverse complement strand
TTGCTCCTAACGGGTTCTGAGCGCTTCCACAATTTCCTTCCGTGCCGCATTGCTGATGGTGTCCATTTATTGGCTCTGGGTTTTGGTAACATTCTACTGAGGCAATGGCCTGGACTTGGTAACAAATACCATGAGTCAAGGAGAGGAATAATTGTCGTTGACGACGCCATCCTGACCCAGCGATCTCACCCTGCTCTCTGCGGTTGCAAGAAATGCTAAGAGCTGGTCAATCTTGGGGGAGCACCGCCCCAGCTTTCCTTCTACGCTAAGGCACGGCATCGGGCGCGGCTGGTCGCAGGGCCGGTCGGGCGCTTGAGCCGCCGATGAACAACGGTCACAAACAACTTTTAGAGTCGCTGACCCACTCGGGTGTGTTCCGCGAGTTCCAGTCCGCCTACGGCCTGGCCACGCGCCTGCCACTGGTGCTGCGGCCCGTGGAGGCGTGGCAGCTTCCCTTCTGCGGCGTCGAGCGCGAGAACCGTTTCTGCGCGTTGCTGGGTCGGAACGGACGCGCCTGCGCGGTATGCCTGCAGTTCAACCAGAAGCTCGTCCAGCAAGCCTGCACCCGCCCTGCCACGTTCACCTGCTGGTGTGGCCTGACTGCCAGCGCCGTGCCCGTGGAGGTGGGGGGACAGGTCATCGGCCTGCTCCAGACCGGGCAGATCTTCCGCGCCCCGCCGCGGGTTGCGCGCTTCGACCGCAGCGCGGAGCAGATGCAGGCCAGCGGGCAGCAACGGGACCTAGAAGCCCTCCGCCAGGCCTATCTAGCTACCCGTCAGGTATTGCCGCAGCGTTATGGCTCGTTCGTCAACCTGCTGGCCATTTTTGGTCGCCACCTCTCGTTGCTGGCCGGGCAGATCGCCGCCCAGACCGCCTCGGCCGAGCCGCCGATGATCCGCCGGGCCAAGGAATTCATTCTTGAGCATCACGCCGAGAGCTTGCGCCTGCCCCAGGTGGCCCAGGCCGCAGGGTCCAGCACCTTTCACTTCTGCAAGGTTTTTAAGCGCGTCACCGGGGTGAATTTCACCGCGTTTCTCTCCCAAGTGCGGCTGGAAAAAGCGAAGAACCTCCTCTTGAATCCTGACATCAAGGTCAGCGAGATCGCCTACGCCGTCGGCTTCCAATCCCTGACCCACTTCAACCGCGTTTTCAAGGAAGACACCGGCCACCCGCCCACGCACTACCGGAGCCAGGCCATTGGCTGGCGTGGCAAACCCGGCACTAGCGGGATGGCAGCTAAAACACCCCCGGCACGAACCGCCTCACCCGCCGCGCGTAGTCCGCGTAGCCGGGAAACTGCGCCCGCAGCCAGCGCTCCTCCCGGCGGGCCTTGAAATACAGCAGCGCCGTCAGCAGGCCCGCCACGATCAGTGCCACTCCGCTTGCCCAGATCAGTCCCCAGCCCCAGGCCAGCGCCATTACACTGGTGTAAAGCGGATGGCGCGCGTACCGGTAGATGCCGTGCTGGATCAGCACGCTGCCGGCCGGAGGTTTCGGAAACGGCGTGAGTTGACGTCCCGTCGCCACCACGCCGGCAAGCCCGAACCCCGCACCCACCGCCAGCAGCAACCCACTGACCGACCGCAGCGCGCCCGGCGCTGACGAAGCGGCCCAGCCTGGGCCGGCGGTCAAAACTGCGGCGATCAACACGCCCTGCGCCAGCACCCATCCGCCGCCTCGCTGGCTGAAGGACGGTTTCATTCGCCGATGATTTTCACCAGCACACGCTTGCGCCGGCGGCCGTCGAATTCGCCGTAGAAAATCTGCTCCCACGGGCCGAGATCGAGCTGGCCTTTCGTGATGGCGACCACGACTTCGCGGCCCATGATCTGGCGTTTCAGGTGAGCGTCGGCGTTGTCCTCGCCGGTGCGGTTGTGGCGGTAGCGAGACACCGGTTCGTGCGGTGCCAGTTGCTCCAGCCAGTCGTCGTAATCCTGGAGCAGTCCATCTTCGGCGTCATTGATGTAAACGCTGGCGGTGATGTGCATGGCATTGACGAGGCACAGGCCTTCCTGCACGCCGCTGCGCCGGACAAGCGCCGCCACGGTTTCAGTGATGTTCCGGTAGTCGCGCCGGTGGGGCGTCTCAAACCAGAGATGTTCGGTAAGTGATTTCATGGCGGCATTAAACTCCCGCCACCGCCGTCCGGCAAGCGACACGCGAAAAAGAATCTTGAAACCGAGTGCCAGTTTGCTGTGTTCTATGGCCGGACACCAACCCAACAAAGCTATGTATAAAATTATTGGAGCCGACGGCCAGCAATACGGGCCGGTCACTGCGGAACAACTGCGCCTGTGGATTGCGGATGGCCGGCTCAACGCCCGGTCGCTCATTCAGGCGGAAGGCGCGACCGAATGGAAACCCCTTAGCGCCTGCCCGGAGTTCGTCGGCGACCTCAAGCCGCCCACCCCACCGCCGGCCCCGGCGAGCGCGCCTCAGCCGTTCCCGCAGTCCTACGCGCCGCCCGCCCCAGTCAATCCGGCCATCGCGGCGAAGGCGTCCACCAAGATCGCGGCGGGCATTTGCGGCATACTGCTCGGCTCGCTGGGGGTCCACAAATTCATCCTCGGCTACACCGGCGCAGGAGCGATCATGCTGCTGGTCACGCTGGTGTTGGCACCGATTGCTACGTTTGTCACCTGCGGTCTGGGATGGGTGTCCTTCTTCGCCATGCCGATCATCGGCCTGATCGAAGGTATCATCTATCTCACGAAGAGCGACGAGGAATTCGTGCGGACTTATGTGGACGGGCGGAAAGAGTGGTTCTGAGCGCCGCCCGTTCAAGCGCCTGATGGCCGCGCTGGAATCGCCGCCAGGGTCCGCCGGGCCATGGTTTCCACGCTGAATTCCATGAACGCCGCCCGCTGCCCCGCGGCACCCAGCGCCTGGGCTTGCGCCGGATTGAGCAGCAGCGTCTCGATGGCGTCGGCCAGCGCGGCCGGGTTGCCGGGTTCGCAGAGCACGCCACCGCCCGTGGCGGCGATGAGTTCGGGAAACGCTGCCGCGCGTGGCTGCACCACCGGCACGCCCGCCGCCATCGCCTCCACGACGTAAAGTCCAAACGCCTCGCCGTAGCGCGCCGGCACGGAAAACACCGTCAGCGCGCGGAGGAAATCCACCTTTTCGGCGTGGCTCAGATTGGGCAGGAAGCAAGTTTCGCCGATGTAACCCGCCGCCGCCAGACGCTGGCGAAGCTGTTTCACAAATGGCTCGTCCGCCGGGCCGCAACTGCCGCCGATGCGCAGCTTGAGATGCTTCACTTGCCCGCGGTGCTTCAGCAAAATGTAAGCCTCCACCAGCGTGTCGAGTCCCTTCTCCGGGCACATCCGCGCAAAGTAGCCGAGGATCGGCGCGCTCCGGCCCGCGCCCGCCGAGGCCGGCGATTCCGGATACCCTTCCAGGTCAATGCCGCTGGGCACGACGGCGATCCGCTCCGGCGCCAGGCCGAGCCGGCCGCCCATCAAATCGCCGTAGAAGCGGCTCGGCGTGAGGAAGCGGTCCACCTCGGCGGCGCGCTCGGCCACGATGCGCCAGGCCTCGGCGCGCTGTGCTTCGGGGAGCGCGTCGAGGAAGCTGTCCTCGCCGGCGAGGGAGCAGAGGATGGTCGCGCCGGTTTCGCGCCGGAGCCGCCGGGCCAGGCCGATGAGCAGCGCGTTGGACAGGCAGATGACATCCGGTCGGGCGTGGCGATTGAGCCAGGCGATCAAGTCGTCGAGGTGACGGTTCTGATTGCCCGCCTCGCCGCGCAACATGGAGAGAGTGAGTTCGCCGACTTCCGAGGCGCGTGTTTTGGCGGCGCGGCCGGCGGCCCAGCGCAAGATGGAGGGGGCGTCCAACCGCCGCCGAACCCAGCCGGGTGCCCGGCGGTAGAACGGCAGCAGTTGGTCGAGAAACACGTTCACCCCGCCGAAGAAAATGGGCTGGCCGGCGGACTGGTCCGCTTCGTCCAGCGTGAGCGGCAGGTAGAGCGGGAGCATGATCGCCTCGTGGCCCTGGCGGCGCAGTTCGCCGACGAGCGCGTTGTCGCGGAGGCAATTGCCGCAATACATCGCGCCGGCACCGGGGGTGAGTTGGACGAAGTTCATCGGGCGTGAGGCGTGAAACGTGAAGCGTGAAGAGTGAGGAAGTGGCGTGCGGTTGAACGGCGTGGAGAAAGCGGGTGTCACGGCAGTTCGTTGGGCGGTCGGGTTTCGGAAATCATGTCGCCAGCTTTGCCGGACGAGCGTCCCGTGGCGAGGCAATTTTGACGCCCTTTAACCCGAACGCCAAAGTCGAATGACGAATGACGAAAGAATGACGAAGCCCGAAGTCCGAAACGCCGCCGCCAGCCTCGGCAGAAATGGTCCCAGCGGTCGCGACGCAACGCCTTCGGATTTGAGATTTGGAATTTCAGATTTCAGATCTCCGTCCCTTCATTGGCCCCCGAAACAATACACGCTGCCGTCCTCACTCCCGATGACGATGCGTCCGTCCGCCACCGCCGGCGAGGCGCTGATCGCGCCGCCGATTTCGTAGTTCCATAGCTCCCGGCCGTCCGCCAGGGACACGCGGTAAAGCCGCCCGTCGTTCGAGCCGACCAGCACTTGGTCGCCGCAGACCACCGGCGAACTGTCCACCTGACCGCGCGTGGCAAAGGTCCAGACGGTTTTGCCGTCGGCGCGGTTCAGGCAGTGCAATCGTTTGTCCCGCCCGCCAAAGAGGACGCGGTCCTTCGTCACCGCCGGCGAGGAAAAGTAAGGCGCGTCGCGGTCGCGAAAGCTCCAGGCCTTCCGGCCCGCCGCCAGGTCCACGCAGAGGAACTCGTTCTCGTAGTGACCGAACCAGGCTTGCCCGTCCGCCAGCGCCACGGAGGCCGCAATGGGCGCGCCTATCTCGACACTCTTGAGCTGCCGTCCATCGGCCAACCCGACAACGTGCAGCAACCCGTCGCACCCGCCGAAGACCGCCTGGCAATCCGCCACGGCGGGCGAGCCGTTGATGTAATTGCCGGTTTCATAAACCCAGTTGCTCCGGCCCGTCGCAGCGTCGAGGCAGTGCAGCTTGAAGTCATAACTGCCGACGAGCACCCAGGGCGCGCCGTCCAGCGGCGATTTCACCCAGTTGGGTGCGCCGAGGATCTTATCGCCGGTGGCGTATTGCCAGAGGGGCTTGCCGGTCGCCGCATCTAGGGCGTAAAGATTGCCATCCGAAGCGCCGACGAAGACCCGGCCCGCCAGGACCAGAGGCGAAGACTCGATCGCCCCGCCCGTCTTGAAGGCCCAGAGCTTGTGCCCGTTGGCCAGGTCGAAACCGTAGAGGCTGCCGTCATCCGAGCCGATGAACACCCGTCCGCCGACGATGGCGGCGGAGGATTTCACCGGGCCGCCGGTCTTGCTGGACCAAAGGAGCTTCAAGGAGGTCGGCAGCGGACTTTCGGCAAGGCCGGTGAGCGCGGGACAGCCGCGGAACATGGGCCAGTCGGCGGTGTTCGTGGCGGGGGAGTTGGTGACGGCTGGGGTCGCGGGCGGCTCGCGTCGCTCGCAGCCAGCCAGCAGCAACCACGGTGCTATGAGCAGCGTGAGCGAGTACGATCGGAGTAGTGGATTCATGCGATGCCGTGCGTGTCCGGAAGTATTGACTAGCCGACGGCCGCGCGCCAACGAGAAAGCGTCCGTCGAAACGCAATAATTCCCATTATGGCTCTGTCAAACCCCGCCGGGTGAGGGCACCCGGCCTACAAGCGGGCGGTTTGGTGGGAGGTGTAGGCCGGGTGCCCCCACCCGGCGGGGTTTGACAGGGCCATAATGAGCACGCCAAGCGTCCTGGGCGCGTGGCAGGGCCGATGAACCTGTTTTCGTCCATCCCCACGCACCGGCGATTTGTGGATGAGTTCATTGGAAGAACTGCCGGTCGAAACGGTGCCGGGCAAAAGTCCCATCGCTGGCGACCCGGCAAGCCGGAGCCACCCAAGCAGGCTCAATCCAGCTTGATCTGGCTGAACGGATTGTTACCGAACCCACCCTTCGACTCCGGCGGTTCCGGATCGGCAAAGGGGTTGACGACGATTTTCTTGAAGGCCTTGCTTGGCGGCGGCGGCGGCGGCGGCGGAGTGACCTCATCGTCCTCGGAATCGTCCGGTTCGTCAGCGGGCATGTCGGGCAGGACTTCGCCCTCGTGCGGATTCTTGGCGCGCTTGTTACGCGGCAGCGGGCTGATCATCACGTTGAGGTTCCGGCCTTGCAACACGGGATCACGGTCGGGATGTCCCCAAGGGGCCGATTTCGCGAGGAATTTCTTGACGACTTGGAAACCGACCTCGGTATGCGCCATTTCCCGGCCGCGGAAGCGAAGCGACACCTTCACCTTCATGTCTTCGCAGAGGAAGCCGATGGCGTGGGCGAGCTTCACGCTGAGGTCGTTCGGGTCAATCTTGGGACTAAGCTGGACCTCCTTGACCTTGCCGGCGTGCTGGTGCTTCTTGGATTCCTTTTCCCGCTTCGCCAACTCGTAGCGGTATTTGCCATAATCCACGATGCGGCAGACGGGCGGCTGGGCGTTGGGCGCGATTTCAACGAGGTCCACGCCCTGCTGGCGGGCCATGTTGAGGGCTTCAGTGAGGGAGATGATCCCGATTTGACGGTTTTCATCTCCGATCACGCGCACTTCGCGGGCGCGAATTTTGCCGTTGATCCGGGGACCGGCGAACACGGGGCCACGGGAAGGAAAGGGGCGGCTCAAGCGGCCCCTCCAACAAGAGAGTTATTCATGCAGCAGACTGGCAACTACGAGCATCACCATTCAATGGATAGCGGCAGACATAGAAGCGTTCCGCCGCCGGTTGAGCAAGCAAAATGTTTTTCGCAAAGTGCCATTCGCCACCGAAACGCCAGGAGATAACTCTTCGGCCGAGTTTCCTGGGAAGCTGCTTTTGCGCGGCCACCCCTACAACCAAGGGCGTGCCCGGCACCGCGAGCGCCGACCGAGCGAATGCCAAAAGGGGAGGTTGCATGGCGAATCCTGGGCGGGAGATAACAAGGTCGCGACCGATGACAATCGCACTTTACGGCTTGCGCCAGGCTACCTGTTTGCTGTTGGCTGAGGCATGACGAAACGCAACTCGCACCGCCACACCGCCACCGGCCTGCTCACGAGCCTCCTCCTCCCCGCTGCCGTGGCCGCCGAGGCCGGCGCGAAGTCCGTGCCGGTCCTCATCGGTACTTACACCGGCGGCGCGAGCCAGGGCATCTACGCTTGCGAATTTGACGCCACGACCGGCCAGCTCAGTGCGCCGAAACTCGCAGCGGAGGCGAAGAACCCGGCGTTTCTTGCGGTGCATCCGCAGGGGCGATTCGTCTATGCCGTTTCGGAAATGAGCGACGCGAGCGGGAAAAAAGGCGGCGCGGTGGTGGCGTGGGCGCACGATGCCGCGACCGGCCTGCTGACGCCGCTCAACCAGCAAGCCTCCGGGGGTGCCGGTCCCTGCCATGTCTCGGTGGATCAGACCGGACAGTGCGCGCTGGTGGCGAATTACGGCAGTGGCAGTATCGCCGCGTTGCCCATCCGCGCCGATGGCCGCCTCGGGGAAGCCGCCAGCGTCATCCAACACCGTGGCTCCAGCGTGAACGCCAGCCGCCAGACCGGACCGCACGCCCACCAGATCGTCACCGATTCGGCGAACCGTTTCGCGTTGGTTTGCGACCTCGGCCTTGACCAAATCCTCGTCTATCGCTTCGATCCGGCACGGGCCACGTTGACGCCAAACGACCCGCCGTTTGCGAGCGTGGCTCCCGGTTCCGGTCCACGGCACCTCGTCTTTCACCCGAACGAAAAGTTCGTTTTCGTGCTCAACGAAATGGCGGCCACGGTCACCGTCTTCCAGTGGGATTCGGCCTTGGGCAAGCTCTCGGAAGTGGAAACCGTGGCCACGTTGCCCGAGGGGTTCTCCGGCACCCGCAGTGCCGCGGAGGTGGCCATGCACCCATCCGGCAGATTTCTCTTCGCCTCCAATCGCGGCCACGACAGCGTCGCGGTGCTGGCGGTGGACGCTTCCTCGGGCCGCCTAAAACTGCTCCAGCACCAGCCAACGCAGGGGAAAGAACCGCGCTTTATCGGCCTCGATCCCTCCGGTCGCTGGCTCTTCGCCGCGAACCAAACTTCGGGAAACATCGTCGTCTTCCCGTTCGATCCCGCCGCCGGAAAGCTCGGCGCGGCGGCGGAGAATCTCCCCGCGCCCGTGCCGGTCTGTCTGTTCTTTCTCCCCGCGTCCCCGGCGTCACCGAGCCGCTGAGCCGTGGAGAATCGGTGTAACAATAACCTATCGTGCGGCGTCCTATCGCCCCGTTCATTCACCCTCTAAAACAAAATCTATGAAAAGAACATGTTCCATCCTTACGGCGCGCTGCTCGGTTATCCTGGGTTCGCTGCTTTGCTGTCTGGCCGCCTCTGCGTTCGCGCAGATGAACACCAACCCTCCGCTCGTTTTGCCCGAAGTCAGTCTCCGGGCTACGATCACCAACGCTTCCGAAGCCGGCGTTCCCGGCCGGATTGTCGTCACCCGCACCGGGCCGACCAACGGCCTGCTTGCGGTGTTTCTCGGCATCGGCGGCACCGCCCTCAACGGCGTGGACTACGTCGCCTTCCCTAACATGCTGCTCTTCCAAGTGGGAGTGCGGGCGCTGGAACTGCCAGTGGTCCCGATTGACGACTCGCTCGTCGAAGGGCCGGAAACGGCGGTGTTTGAATTGCGATTCCCGATCGTAGGCATCCCGCCCACCTACGTCGTCGGCACGAACCGTGTAGGCGTGGTGGTCATTGCCGACAATGATCCGCCGCCACCGCCAACCAACAGACCACCGCTCGTCCGCCTCGACTCGCCGCCCAACGGGGCGTTCTTTCTGGCGCCGGCGGACATCCGCCTCGTCGCCGTGGCCTCCGATCCCGACGGCTTCGTGGCCAGGGTGGCCTTCTTCGCGGGCACGAACCTCCTTGGCCTGACGACTAACAATCCCGTCAGCACCAATCCTATGAACCCCTCCCAGTTCGTCTGGAGCAATGTCCCGCCGGGCTTCTATGAGTTGAGCGCCGTCGCCACCGATAACCAAGGCACCTGGACGCGCTCGCTGGCGGCTCGTGTGACCGTCGCGCCGCCGCCGACCAACCAGCCGCCGGTCGTACGCTGGGAAAGCCCGCCCGCTGGCAGCGTCTTTTCTCCACCTGCCTTCGTTCGCCTTGCGGCGTTCGCCACGGACATCGGCGGGGCGGTGAGCCGCGTCGAGTTCTTTGAAGGCCCTAACAGCCTCGGGCTTGGCACCGCCGGCTTGGGGATCAGCAATGCCACCCCAAACAACCTCTATACCATCGTCTGGAGCAACATGCCGGCCGGGCCGTATTTCCTCAGCGCGCTGGCCACGGACAACTTGGGTGCCACGAGCCGCACGCCCCCGGTGCCGATCGCCGTCATGGCGCCGCCGATCAGGGTCAGCGTGGTGGTTGAGGATGCCGAGGCCACCGAACCCGGCTTGCTGACGGTGATCAACCCGGGCGTCTTCACGCTTCTGCGCGACGGCGGCACCAACATCCCCGTGACCGTGAACCTCGCCTTCAGCGGCACCGCCCGGAACGGCCTGGACTATTCGATGCTTTCCAACCGCGTGGTCATTCCGGCCGGCCAGCGCTCGGTGGACATCGTCGTCAACGCCTTGCGCGACGACCTAATCGAGGGCACAGAGACCGTCATCCTGCGCGTGCTTCCGCCGATCTGTGTGGGCACCTTCCCGCCGCCGCCCGAGTGCTACCAGGTCGGCTGGCCGACCGAAGGCGTGGTTTACATCCGCGACGCGAATGTGCCGACGAACCCACCGCCCACGGTCACGAATACGATCGTCACGATCGTCGCCACCGACCCGCTTGCGTCAGAAGGCACCAACTGGCTCTGCTGGCCCGGCATGAGTAACTGCCCGCCGCTGGGCGATCGTGGCATCAACACGGCCACCTTCAGAGTGCGCCGCACCGGCGAAACCAACGCCGACCTCGCCGTCTTCTACACGATCTGCGGCTCCGCCTCCAACGGGGTGGACTATCTGACCTTGCCGGGGTGGGTGAGGATCCCGGCCGGCGCGCGCTATGCGGACATCACGGTGGTGCCCATTGATGACACCCGACCGGAGCCGCTGGAGACAGTGATTCTCACCCTGCGACCCGCCGAGCGTCCGACCAACACGCCGTCGCCCTATGTCATCGGTCGTCCCGCCGAGGCCGGGGCGGTCATCGTGGACAACGACCACCGCCGCCCGCCCACCACGCCGCTGCACGATGGCGACCTCCACGTGAACCTGCCGGCCATCAACGGCCTGTGCTATCGCCTCGACGTTTCGACCAACCTCCTCACCTGGACGCCGGTGCTGACCAACCGCGTCACCAAGGGAGCCTTCCACTACGTGGATATCGAGGGGCAACGCAACCAGTTCAAGTTCTACCGCGCGGTAATGGTTCCGTGTCCGGCTGAATAATCTATGGTCGTCCAGCCCCAGCGGAGACCAGTTCTGGTTGACTCCCCCGCCGCGTTTCCAATTCCGGACACCAACTGGCAGGTCCTAACCGCGTCCACAAACACTCCGTATGGCCTCGCAGTTGACCCCGCACATCCCTACATCTGGCAGACCAGCAATGGCACCAGCAACGTGTTTCGCTGGAACCTCAATGAAACGTCGGTGACCAATGCGTCTGGAAAGGTGATCCTCCATCAGCACGGTTTCAGCACTTGTCAGGGACTGACGGTGGATAACAACGGGCACGTCTGGGTGGCGCACAGCACGGGGGCGAATACCGTCGGCCATCTCGATACCAACGGCGTGTGGCTGGGCAACGTGCTGCTGCAGTTATCCGGGCTGCGGGCAGAGTATTTTGCCAACACTAATTTGGCAGGCGTGCAGGCCCCGGTCCGCGCCGATGGGCCGGTGAATTTTGATTGGGTGCCGGTTCGCCGGACCCCGCCGTTCCCACCAATTACTTTTCCGCCAAATGGCCAGGCCAGGTGCGGGGTGGAACCGACGACTATTGCGAATTTTTCGTCAGCGCGGATGCGGGCGCGGCGTTCCGCTTGACGGTCAACCTAGAAAGAGCCGTTGATTAACCACCAAGAACACAGAGAGAACAGTTTGCGCACAATCTTAGACACACCTGATGGGGAGCCGAGTGTCACCTATAAATAGTTGATTCTCTGCGTTCTTTTGCGGCTCAACTGCTCTTTTTAGGTTCACCGAGGCTTCCCAAATTTTCATATCGCTACTCTATACTGGCGAGTGACGGGTTCTCAGCGGGTCTGAGCGCCCGGCGGGGCTACGAACGGCGCGCGGCGAGCCGGCCGAATCTTGGTAGGTTGGACGGTGTTTGTCCCACCGGGGGTG
>CAINDV010001272.1 GCA_903847485.1 uncultured Verrucomicrobiota bacterium | reverse complement strand
TTGAAAATGCCTGCCGCGGTAGGGCGAGGCTCCTGCCGAGCCTCAACGACAGCGGCAATTCGATCTTGCCGAAAGGCTCGGCAGGAGCCTCGCCCTACCGATGGGTGACTTTTCAAACACGCTCTCAGGGGGGAAGTCCCATGAAGCGCATGGCAATGCTAGTATAATGTTTCCGTAAAAGCTTTACAGAACTAGATTTTGCGTCCATGTGCCCCCTGCATGGCAGGAAAATTCAGGCTCCCTGTGTTGAAGCTTACCGTTGCGGAGAAGGCACGCCTCGACTCGCTGCGCCGTTCGCGCTCTGAACCGGTGCGCAAAGCCGAGCGCGCCAAGATCCCCTGGCACTACCACGCCGGATTAAACCCTACCGAGATCAAGGCCACGGTCAACGTGAGCCGCGTGACCGTTCACCATTGTCTGCGCGAGGCGCTGGCGATGGGCCTGGAAGCGGGACTAAAAGATGCTTTTCATCGTCACAAAGAGCCACTCATCGCCCGCGCCGACCAAGCCTGGGTTGTGCCTCTGGCCTGCACCAAACCCAACGAGCTCGGTTACGTCGCTGAACTATGGACCCGCCGTGCGCTCGCCGCGCAGGTGCGCCAACATGCCGCCGACGCCGCCCACCCGGACCTGGCGCGCGCCGCCCAGTCCACCGTGCAGAAGCTTCTCGCGCCGGAGCAGCTCCAGCCGCACAAGGTCAAGTATTACCTAGAAAAACGCGACCCGGAGTTGGCCACAAAAATGAAGGAGGTGCTCCTCGTTTACCAAGAGGTGCTGGTGCAAAACCGGGCGGCGGAGCCGGCGGCGGCGTCCCGGGGCTGGTGGCGTTGCGCCGGCGGTCATCACTGTCTCGATTGACGAAAAACCCGGCGTGCAGGCCATTGCCAACACCGCGCCGGTTTGCGGCCAGCAGGCGACGCAACTCGGCGGCGGCCAGTTGGATAACAGGCAACCAATGACCTCGATCGGGCTGGCGAAAGAGTCGCATTGTGGGATACCATGGAGAGTCGGAACGCCCCAAGAGCCGGCGCCAATCCGGGGAGTGCTGAATGAAGGTCCAGGTGGGTTTGCGCAACGCTCCGGCCAGGTGGGCCACCGCCGTATCCACGGAGATGACCAGGTCCATCTGGCCGATCACCGCCGCCATGTGCCGGAAGTCCTTGAGGCGGCCGGCCAGGTTCACCAAGTTCAGCTGCGAACGAGCCAGTGGCTCGTCCCGTAACGGCATTGGCACTTGCAGACTGAAGAAGGTTACTCCCGGAATTGCGAGCAACGGAGCCAGTTCCTCCAAGCGGAGCGAGCGTTCCGAGTCGCCGTCGCGCGTGGCGTTTCACGCCCAGGCCAGCCCTACTTTCAGATGCCCTGCAAGAGGTTCGGGTAAGTGCTGGCAGGCGGGGGCAACCAAGTAAGGCACGTCGTTCGGAATGGTTTCCAGCGTGGTTTGAAAGAGGCGCGGCAGACTCATCAAAGGCGCGTAGCAGTCAAAGGGCGGTGGATTCTGGCCCAAAGGGATGACGGCGTCGGCGCAACCGGCCTCCTCAAACAGGCTTTGCAAAGGCGGCGGACATTCCAAGACGCCCTGTCCTTCCTGCGGCTCCAACGCCACCAGCTTACGGCAGAGCGCCTCCGCCTCGTCGTTTCGGCCCGCATTGTAGGCCTCGAACGCCTGCCCAAGGAGCTTGTTGAAAGAAGCCATGCGATAGCATTGTGCAGCGCAGTCGTCTGGACAAGCCCAAAAGACATACGCGGATCTCCGCGACTTACGACCCCGGCGTCGTTAGCATCCGACGGGCTGGCTCATAGCCAAGAGCGGCGGCCCGTTCAAAGCATTGCCGCGCGGCATTTGCCTCCTCGAAGACGTGGTAGAGCAGGCCCAGATTGTAGTAAGCCAGAAACGAACCCGTCCCGGCAACGCTCTTATACTGGGCAGTTTCACCCAGCGCCAGACAGCGTTGGAACCGCTGCTCGATGTTCGGCAGGTAGGAGGCATATTGGGCCGGATTGCGACGCACAAGTTCCAGGAAAAACAACCCGCACACCAGATGGAAGTCTGGCAGGTGCTGACAAAACCAGTCGGCCTGCTCGATCACGCGGAGACCCTCCTCAAAGAGCTTCAACTCCCGCAAAGCGTAGAGATAGTCCACCACAAGATTAGGAGCGAAAGGCTCGTCCGTCCGTAGCCCGGCGTAGGCGCGTTGCAGACAGGCCAGAGCCTCCGCAGTTTGATTCAAACACGTGTGCTCCAGAGCCAGTTGGAACCGAAGATAGGTGCTGTCTGGTGACTGCTCTAACTCACGCTCCAGCAACCGCACGTTGCGCTCCGACTTAGTAGGTTCCAAATAGCCGTCATGCCATAACTCACCCTGCAGATCCAACCGGGGCAGCGGTGAAATGAGCTGCTCATGGATGCGGCCCTCGAAATGGGCACCGCGCGGAAACAGCCGCGACACGAAAGCTTGGGACCGCAATGTCTGGTGGTTCCGCCGAAAGTCACTAACGATCTTTAACCGGCCAATGGCGGGGCGGGTGGCAAAGAAACGGGGAATCTCCGCCGCCAAAGCCGGGCTGGCATGTTCGTCCGCGTCCAGAACCAGGATCCAGTCCCCGGTGGTCTGCGCCAGCGCGAAGTTCCTGGCCGCCGCAAAGTCGTCCCGCCAGGTAAAGTCCACGACCCTGGCCTGGCCTTCCTGGGCAATGCGCACTGGGTCATCCGTCGAGCCGGTATCCACCACCACGATCTCGTTGACGACGCCCTGCACACTGCGCAGGCACCGCGCCAGACAGCGCGCTAGTTCTTAACAATGAGGGCGAGCGACAGACTTGTTTTCGAGGCAGTCATTGGTAACGGTATGATTCACTGGCCAGCCGAAAAGGCAAGTCGCAAGTCATTGGGCAATTCGGACTTCGCCGGTCGGGACAAGGGGCAAATCATGGTCCAGATCAGCGACGAAGCCTGCATTGTCTTGGTGGGTCAAACGCGCCGGCGGCCATTCTGGAGCGTCCGGTCGTCAGCCGCCTCGCTGCCATCCCCCATCCCTGGTCCCCGCTTCTCCGCCTCCACTCCGTTCCCACTCCCTGCTTCGGCCAGACTCCGCATGGCAAAACGCACGCGAGCTTCCCAAACCCGCGCCGGCGGGGAAACGCCAAAGAAACCTTGCGCCTCGGTCTTGAATGTAGATACTCAGCCCGTGTTGAAGACAAACCAACAGAAATGCCCGCTGAACTGCGGAGCGTCAAACAAGCAATTGCAATGAACTTTGGAATTGAAACACTTGCCGATACAGAGAATATATGAAGCCA
This sequence comes from uncultured Verrucomicrobiota bacterium, assembly GCA_903847485.1. Lineage (GTDB taxonomy): Bacteria > Verrucomicrobiota > Verrucomicrobiia > Limisphaerales > JAJXZI01 > CAINDV01. The sequence goes on along the minus strand of CAINDV010001272.1, from coordinate 1,399 downwards.
CTTTTCCTCCAGACGTCCAGCAACAACCCGCACTACCAAGGGATGGTTTCTGACCATAAAGAGCGTCATTTAGCCTACTGCGAGAAATGGGGTTATGACTACCTTGAGGACACCACACACATAAAGACGGGGTGGGACATCATGGAAATTATCCGCAAGCACATGATCTTGGGCCGGTGCTCCCACATCTTCTGGATAGACGCGGACACATTTGTTGCCGACTTCTCACGCGACATGCGCGAGACACTTCCTTCGTGGGCGTTCATGGCGGCAACGATCCATCCGTACCCATGGGGTGCGAATCAGCCCGTCTATCACATCAATACAGGCATCATGTATTTTAAGTGCAACTCAATGGCTATCGCCTTCCTACACACCCTTCTCTCGAACCGTGACAAGTTTTCAGATAATCAGGTCGGGATCAACTGGCTACTTATCGGTGGAACCGAGAGCAACATCTGGCAGAGTGGATTCAAGATGCTGAACTGCGAATGGAATAACAACTATCACGACCAGCCACAACGGCCAATTGTCTCTGCCCACCACGGCCACCTTGATCCAGAAAACCGACGCAAGCTCATGCAAGAAGTTGCTCTGAGGTATCCGTTTTGAGTGAACTCGTAATCTTGTGGCGGGTCTGACTTTGCGGCGGCGTTAGCCGCAAATCAGACCCCAGTTGGCAACATCAAGTACCCCTTTGCAGCAGGTTCCTGATGGCTTCCGTGACCTGCTCTACGGTGATCTCTTGCTATAGGCACCGGTAAGGTTCAGCGGCCTGGCACCACTTGGAAAATAGAGCGGGCACATTCGAGGGATCCACGCCGGTCTTGGCCTGGAAGGCGGCCTGAGCCGTGCAGTCCGGGATGGCGGCGTAGCAGGGAGCATGGGGACAGGCGGGTTCCACGGCCACCGCGTTCCAAGCGGAGAAGCCTTGGCGGTAGGGCAGGCGGCAGCGTCCGGCCACCACGGTGTAGAGGCCCACGATCGGGATGTCCGTGGCACCGGCCAATTGCACGGGACCGCTGTCCGTCGTCACCAGCAGGGCCGAACGCCGCAGGAGGGCTTCCAGGCCCGGCAGGGACAGGCGGTTCACCAGGTCCAGAACACCGGAGATCGCGAAGTCATGCACTCCCCGCTCGGGGTCTGCTTGGGCGTTGCCGATGAGGGCCACCGGACGCTCCGATCCCTGAAGCTCATGGATTAGCCGCTCCCACCTTTCCTTGGGCCAAGTGCGGTTGGGATCGCCCTTGGCCGCATGGACCAGGACCGGGTGCGTATTCCGGCCGCTGTCGGACACTGATTCCGATTTCTGTCGGACAGCGTTCCAATTTCAGTCGGACACCGTTCCGATTCATATCGGACAGTGTTCCGGGCTGAGGTCGGACAGTTTTTGGGCCAC